>CBHRAM010000151.1:0-8113 GCA_966076165.1 uncultured Chitinophagaceae bacterium | reverse complement strand
GGGCCACCGGTTCTTTCTACGCTGGTGGCAGAAGTGTATGGGCCGGATTACCAGCAACAGATCGCTGTAGCCAAGCAGATCAAAAACCTGTTTGCCACAACCGATGATGTAGTGGACATTGACTGGAGGGTTGAACACGATCAACCCGAATTTCAAATTGAAGTAGATAAGGAGAAAGCCATGCGTTATGGGATAGCTCCGGCTCAGATCGTGGCAACTGTAAATGCGGCGCTATCCGGACAGAATGCAGGAACCCTGCATCGTCCTTCTTCTTTCAATCCGGTTAATATTAACCTGCAACTGAACGATGCAGATAAATCGGATATGGATGATATTAAAAACCTGAAAGTGATCAGTCAGCAAGGCAATGCGGTTCCTATCGGCGACCTTGTAACCATTACAAAAGGCATCAAAGAGAAAAGCATCTACCGGAAAAACCAGAAACCTGTGGTATATGTTACCGCAGACATGGCTGGCAAACTGGAAAGCCCTTCTTATGCCATGAGCAAAATATCCGACAGGTTAAAAGAAGTGAAACTACCTGCGGGAACCACGTTAAAAGAAGAATACACCAAACAACCAGAGCTGGAAGATAATTTCAGTTTAAAATGGGATGGCGAATGGCAGATCACTTATGAAGTATTCCGGGACCTGGGCATTGCATTCCTCGTAGTGATCATCATTATTTATATGCTGATCGTAGGTTGGTTTCAGAATTTTACAGTACCCATTATCATGCTCGCAGCGATCCCTTTATCGCTGATCGGGATCATTATTGGCCACTGGATGGCGGGGGCTTTTTTTACCGCTACTTCTATGATCGGCTTTATTGCCCTGGCAGGTGTGATGGTAAGGAATTCAGTATTGCTCATCGATTTTATCAATATCCGGTTAAAAGAAGGTATCCCTTTAAAACAAGCTATTATTGAAGCAGGTGCCGTAAGAACCACGCCTATTCTATTAACAGCAGGCGCTGTGGCTTTAGGTGCAATCGTGATCTTGTCCGATCCTATTTTCCAGGGTTTGGCCATTTCATTGATTGGTGGAACCATTACATCAACCTTCCTTACACTATTGGTAGTACCCCTACTCTATTATAAAATGATGCGCAAAAAATATCCAACCAATTAAAATGAATTATATGAAAATGCTTGTGGTAACCAGCATCAAAGAAGATATGCAGGCCGTGACCCATATACTTGAGAAAGCGGAGATCTCTGTATTCAGTGTATCAGAAACAATTGGCCATAAAGCCGCACACCATGATTACCTGTTAGAAAACTGGTTTGGAAAAGGTAATGAGCAAACGGATGCCCTATTCTTTTTCAGCTTTACAGAAAATCAGAAAGCAGATACCGTCTTACAACAGGTTATTGCATTCAACGAAGGAAAGAAAAATCTTTTCCCGATCAGGGCATTCGTATTACCGGTTGAGTCAGCCAGTTATTAAATAATCATAAAATCATTATCATGAAAGAAAGAATCGTAAGAGCCGTTGCCGGCACATTTGTACTAACGAGTATTGTATTGGCCGTTTATGTAAATATCCAATGGCTTTGGCTGGGAGTATTTGTAGGGGTAAATTTATTACAGTCGTCTTTTACAAAATTCTGTCCTTTGGAAATAATACTTAAAAAGGTTGGAGTAGAAAAAGCAAAGTAAATCAGACTATTCTATTTTTTCACGTATCGGGCTGATCTCGTAAAACTGCGTAGCAATTCCAATATAACGCCTGTACTCTCTGTATTGGCCGTTACCGGTTAGTTTATAGGTATCGTATTGCTGGTAGATCGAAAAAATAAAATAATTATGCACCACTTTCCCTTCTACTTTATCAAAAAGTTGAAAAGGTTGCCTGCGCGCCGGATTGGTAATACCCAATAAGCCGATGATCATGATAATGGCAACTAATATACCGGTATAGATTTTTCGCATACGGCGGGAACTGTTTACCAAAGGTACTGCTAAACCCGGAGTTTCCCTGTCGGTTTTGATTCATTAACAGGCATCATTTCAATAACAAATATTTTTTTATGATAATATGATCAAATGCTGAATGTTTTATTTTTTTTACGCATTACTGCATTGTCGCTACTTTTATAAAGTAAACCGAGATCCGCACCCCCATGTTATTACGTAAAAAAATCAGGTACTGTTTATCCTATCTGCTCCTGCTGGCGGTATACAGTGTATTTTTTACGGTTCAACTGACGGCTAATTTTGATATCCCCGGTAATGCTCCACAGATTGCTGCTAGATCCTTCAACCAGATCCTGCATCAAAACAATACAAAATCTGGGGTCACACAATCGCATGCTGCTTATCCGAAAAGGGTGATCATCCGGTTGAACAAACGGTTTCATCCTGAGTTTGCGCCTTCCTGTCCGGTAACTGTTTCTCCGGCACCTGTTTGCTTTATTCTTACGCCTGTTATACATAGTTATACAGAGCCACATATCTCACCGGTTTCACTCAGTGACCAATCCCGGCGCGGCCCTCCTCTTGTTGCTTAGTTTTTGCAACAACATTCTTTCATGCTAACATATTGTATATGGCTACTTTCTATCAAAGGAGGTGCATCCTGTTTGTGGGTATCTTTCTATTCATCGGGATGCATCCTGCGGTATCACAAAAAATATTCGGGTTACAGAACCTGATCGATGCCTCTAAAAACTATTTGCCTTCCTTAAAACAAAAACAATCATTGCTCAATGCAGCAAAGGCAAATAGCAAAGATGTAAAACACTCCTTTCTTCCACAGGTAAAACTAAGTGAGCAGTTGAACCTTGGCTCGGATAATTCCATGGCCGGAAGCCTGTTTACCCTTGGAGTTACACCCTCTACTTCCGGAGGCGTTCGGGCTGATAATAATTTACAGGCTGCAACAGGTAATATTGCCGTTGCGTACAGTGAATATGAGCTGGTCAATTTCGGGTTGAACGAAAGTAAACTGGCGGCTGCAGCTTCCTATATCAACCTGCAGCAATCTGACTTACAAAGAGAACAGTACCTTATTTCTTTACATGTGGCCAAATTGTATTTCAATACATTGAAGGTACAGTACCGCCTGGAAGCCGAGAGGCAGAATGTAAACAGGTACGACAGTATCTTTCGGGTGATCAGGGCCCTTACCCTCAGCGGGTTAAAAGCCGGATCTGATTCTTCTCTTGCGAAAGCAGAATTATCAAAAGCCCGTATCAACTATAATCAAACCCTGGGTTCTCTTAACCAGTTAAAGGAGCAGCTTGCCTATTATACAGGCATTCCTGCTGTTCAGCTGAATATCGACAGTCTTGCAGAGAGTTTTCTTGTGCACTCACCCATACCACTGAATCAGGCATCGGATAGTTTGCCCAATCCCCTGATCGATTATTATACCCAAAGAAAGAATGTATTTCTTGCGAATGAAAATCTGATCAAAAAAACTTACCTGCCCAAAATTATCTTAGCCGGTAGTGTATGGGCCCGGGGTTCTAGCATTCAATACAACGACAATTATAAATCGCTGACTAACGGATTCGGCTATCAGCGTTTTAATTATGCAGTAGGCGTGGCTTTAACTTACAACCTGTTTAACGGCATGTATAAAAAAGACAAACTGGCCATCAATCGTTATGAAATTGAAGCGAGTGATTATGAATTGCAGCAACAGAAAGCCATACTTCAGTCGGCGGTATTTCAGGCCGATAATGCACTTGTCACCACCAGCAATAATCTTGAAGAACTTCCGGTACAATTAAATTCGGCACTGGATACCTATCGTCAAAAACTGGCACAGTATCGGGCAGGTATCATTTCACTGATAGATCTTACCAATGCTTCCTTTGTGTTGTACCGTTCCCAAACCGATTATATAGAAACCATGAGCGACTGGTACCTGGCGCAATTAGATAAGGCTACGGCATCCGGCAATCTGTATTCATTTATTCAAACCATTAAATAAAATAGTATGGTACGAGCAGCATTAAAAAGGCCGATTACCATATTGGTACTTTTTATCGGGTTATTACTTTTCTCCATCATGGCGATCAGAACCATACCCATCGATATTTTCCCAAAACTCAATTCGCCAACCATTTATGTAATGGAACAATATGGCGGTATGAGCCCCAAACAAATGGAAGGTTTTTTTGCCACGCGTATGCAGGACCAGTTCCTGTATGTGAATGGTATAAAAAATATAGAAAGTAAAAGTATCCAGGGCCTGTCCATGGTTAAACTCAGCTTTTATGAGAACACCAATATGGCCGAAGCCACTGCGCAGGTAGCTTTACAATCCAACAGGATGCTGGCTTTCTTTCCGCCGGGTTCTTTACCACCAACGGTTATCCGGTTTGATGCTTCTTCATTGCCGGTTGGCGAACTGGTCTTTAGCAGTAGGACCAAAACCTTACAGGAGATGTTTGATCTTGCGTTAACCCGGATCCGGCCCTTATTTGCAACGGTACCCGGTTTATCAGCTGCTCCTGCTTTTGGATCCAATGCAAGAACGGTATTGATCAATGTGGACCCTCAGAAACTAAGCACCTACAATTTATCGGCCGATGAAGTGGTGGAAGCTATCGCAAAGAACAATACCGTAACACCATCCGGTAATTTACGCGTAGACAGTACCATGTATATCACCACCGTTAATTCACTCGAAGCCAAAGTGAAGGAGTTTGAAGAGATCCCGGTTAAAAGCAATGGCTCATCCTCTGTATTTGTCAGTGATATTGCCAAAGTTGCCGATGGTGCAGACGTGACCGTTGATTATGCATTGGTAAATGGTAAACGCTCCGTTTATATACCGGTTGTAAAAACAGCTGATGCTTCTACCTGGGAAGTTGTGCAGACCCTACGGCAGAAACTGCCCGAAATGAAAAGCCTGCTGCCCGATGATGTGAATATCAGTTATGAATTCGATCAATCGGTATTTGTGATCAACTCGGCGAAAAGTTTAATGACAGAAGGCATTTTAGGTGCCATACTCACGGGATTAATGGTGTTACTGTTTTTACAGGATTGGCGGAGCAGTATCGTGGTGATCATTACGATACCGGTTGCGGTATTAAGTGCTGTGCTCTTTCTGAAACTGGCCGGCCAAACCATCAATATCATGACGCTTAGCGGGCTGGCTTTGGCCATTGGTGTGTTGGTAGACCAGGCCACGGTAACCATTGAGAATATTCACCAGCACCTTGAAATGGGTAAACCCAAAAAACAGGCGATCTATGATGCCTGTGCTGAAATATCCTTCCCCTTATTGCTCATCTTATTATGTATTCTGGCTGTGTTTGCCCCTGCATTGGTTATGAGTGGTGTACCCAAAGCCATGTTCCTCCCGTTATCCTTATCCATTGCTTTTGCGATGATCGTTTCGTTTGTAGCCGCACAAACCCTGGTGCCGGTAATTTCGAATTGGTTATTGAAAGAAGAAAAATTTCAATACCAGCATGCCAAACAACATGCACATGCTGGACTGGCATTGGATCTACATGAAATCCATGAAGTAGACAGGCATAATGCAGAAGACAAAATGCATCCGGAAGAAAATGGTTTCTTCCAAAAATTAAAATTGGGACTCGGAAACCTGCTGGATCAATGGATGCCCAAAAGAAAGGCATTCGTAATGATTTATCTGCTGGCTTCACTGGGTGCTGCTGCCATTTGTTTTATGGTGATCGGAAAAGACCTCTTACCCAAAACCAATAACGGCCAGTTACAGCTTCGCCTTCGGGAACCGGATGGTATGCGCCTGGAAGTAACCGAGAGAACAACCAAAGCCGTGCTGGATATTATTGACTTAACGGTAGATCATCATATTGCCATCACATCAGCCTATGTAGGCCTGGTGCCCAGCAATTTTGGAACCAGTAACCTGTACATCTTCAACAGCGGCACACACGAATCGGTGATCCAGGTAAACCTTGAGGAAGATTACAAAGTAAAAATGGAGGAACTGAAAGAAACCTTGCGTACCAATATTCTGAAAAGGTTTCCCAACCTCCGCATTTCATTTGAACCGATAGAATTAACGGAGAAGATCATGGCACAAGGGGCATCCACTCCGGTAGAAGTAAGGATCTCCGGTAAGAATATGGGTGATATCAAAACCTATGCAAACAAATTGCTCGGTAAACTAAACAGCATTCCTTTTTTACGAGATGTTCAGATAGCCCAGCCATTAAACTTTCCAACGCTCTCTATTGCAATTGACCGGCAGAAACTGGCACTGATGGGTCTTTCACTGGATAATGTAGCAAGAAGTATTACCGCTGCTACTTCTTCGAGCAGGTATACCAGTAAAAATTTCTGGTTAGATGATAAAACATCTTACACCTACCAGACACAGGTTCAGGTACCGGAGTATATTATGAATTCTGTGGAAGAACTGCAATCCATCGCACTGGTAAAGGGCCAGTCCCGCCCGGTGCTTTCTGATGTTGCCCATCTTACTGTAGACACATTACCCGGCGAATACGACAGAAGTGGGCCGAGAAGATTTGTTACCGTAAGTGCGAATATCTACAAGAAAGATCTTGGTAGCGCCACTGATGCTGTTCAAAGATCCATCAATGAACTGGGGGCTCCGCCAACAGGCTCTGTTACAGAAATTAAAGGGATGTCGTCTCTTCTTACCGAAACACTGGGCTCATTACAATCGGGACTGATCGCAGCCATCATTGTGATCCTCTTATTACTTGCAGCCAATTACCAGTCGTTTGAGTTAGCGATCACCGTTTTATCAACCGTACCTGCTGTATTGCTGGGAGCGATGCTTTTTTTGTTGGCCACCAATGCCACATTGAACCTTCAATCATATATGGGCATTATCATGGCCGTGGGTGTATCGGTTGCCAATGCGATCCTGATCGTAACCAATGCAGAAGCTTTACGGATTGAATACAAAGATCCATTCAAAGCTGCTACGGTTGCTGCGAGTATCCGTTTGCGCCCGATCTTAATGACCAGCCTTGCCATGATCGCCGGTATGATACCGATGGCCAGCGGATTGGGAGAAGCAGGTGATCAATCTGCACCCTTAGGCCGGGCCGTTATTGGTGGGCTAGCTGCTTCAACATTGGCAGCTTTGTTTGTAGTACCGCTTGTGTACGGGTGGATACAGCAAAAAACATCTTTCGAATCCGTTTCCTTATTACCTGAAAATACCCAATCATAAATTGATCATCATGAAACATTATCATAAGTTACTTATAGGCGTTGTGTTTATTTCAGCCTGTTCACAACAAAAAGCTGATGAGAAAAAAAAGGATACACCTATCGCATCAGCCGCTTATCAAACTATCAAAATTCAAAGATCCGGTTTGGCCTCCGTATTAAAACTGCCTGCGCAATTGGCCGCCTATCAGGAAGTAGCCATTTTTCCGAAAGTAAATGGATATGTAAGATCCGTTTTAGTGGATATTGGCCAAAGAGTAAACAAAGGAACCCTGTTAATGATCCTGGAAGCACCGGAACTGGAACAGGCTGCATTGCAGGCCAAAGAAAAATATACGCGCACAAGGTCGGAACTGGCTATTGATACCGAGCATTACCTGCGCCTGCTGGAAGCATCTAAAACATCCGGAGCGGTTTCTCCCTTTGATCTATCAACCACCAGATCAAAAGTGGCTTCCGACAGTGCCTTATGCAACGCAGAAAAAGCCAACTGGGAAATGCAAAAGACCATGATGGATTACCTGAAAGTAACCGCTCCTTTTGCAGGTGTGATCACAGAAAGAAATGTGCATCCCGGTGCCCTGGTAAATGCGGCGTCAAAAGACAAACCCATGCTTCAGTTAAAAGAGATCAGCCACCTGCGATTACAGGTTGAGATCCCTGAATCGGTTTCTGCGGAATTAAAAGAAAAGGACACCGTATCTTTTTTTACAAGTGCGGTTCCCGGTAAAAAAAATATTGGGTATGTGAACAGGAAGTCAGACAATATCAATCCCCAGTTGCGATCGGAAAAAATAGAAATAGATGTGTTAAATAAGGAAAATACGCTATCCCCCGGAATGTATGCAGACGTAGTGATCTACGTAAAAGGAAATCCTGGTGCATTTACGGTTCCCAAATCCTGTGTGGTAAGCTCTACGGAAAGAAAATATGTGATCGTTCTCAGAAACGG
>CBHRAM010000150.1:0-8165 GCA_966076165.1 uncultured Chitinophagaceae bacterium | reverse complement strand
CAAAATCATTCATGGAGGAAGCTTTGATTGGGTGATGAAAAAAGCGGAGGATGTAAAAGGCGGTGGGGAAGATATTTCTAAAACAGGATACGCTACACTTAACTGGCAACCGGCCATCGTGCCGGGCACGGTACTGAATTCTCTGGTATATAATAAAGTATATCCCGAACCTTATTATGGTATCAATAATAAACTCACGAATAATATTATTCCGGATATAGCCAAAGTCGGCCGTGATTTCTATACTTACTGGTTTCGTACGGAATTTACCGTTCCTGCCGATTTTAAAGACAGGAATATCTGGCTGCAGGTAGATGGCATCAATTACCGCGCTGAGATCTGGGTGAACAGTAACCTGGTGATGACCGTGAATGGTATGTTCAAACAGGACCAGGTAGATATTGCTGATTTCGCAAAAGTCGGCGAGAAGAATGCCATTGCTGTTAAAGTATACCCTGTTGATATTCCCGGCACCAATAAACCTAAGCCATGGCGTGCAAGAGGGGAGAACAAGAATGGGGGTGATGGTAATATTGGATTGAATACGACCATGCTTATGTCTGTTGGCTGGGACTTTACTTTTAAAGATGGGATCCGCGACAGGAATACCGGGATCTGGAGAAGTATTGCTTTGTATGCAACCAATAAAGTGGCAATCCGACACCCATTTGTGAAATCATCACTTTCTAAACCCGGCTATGACCGGGCTGATGAGACCGTTTCAGTTGAAGTGAATAATGTAGCCATGAAAACGGTGAAATGTGTAGTAAAAGGAGAGATTGTGGGAGAAGGTATTCAATTTGAAAAGAAAATAGATTTACTGCGCGGAGAGGACAAGAGAGTAACCTTTACGGCGAAAGACTTCCCGCAATTATCTATAAAAAATCCAAGATTATGGTGGCCAAGATTTAAAGGCAATCCTGAGTTGTATGAGTTGAAATTGAAAGTATATGTGGATGGGGTATTGGGTGATTCTGTAAAAACAAAATTCGGTATCCGTGAAATTGTTGCCGACAGAAATACACCTGATAGTTCAAAAACATTCTATGTTAACGGAAGAAAAATATTTATCCGTGGTACCAACTGGATCCCCGAAGCCATGCTGCGTAACTCAGATGAAAGAATGCTGGCCGAACTCCGCTACACAAAACAATCCGGTGTAAACCTGCTCAGGCTATGGGCCGGCGGTATTGCCGAGTCTGATTATTTCTACCAGCTCTGTGATGAATTTGGTTTGCTCGTATGGCAGGAATTCTGGTTAACCGGCGATACCAAACATCCACAGGATAAGAACCTGTATTTTGATAACCTGGTTTCAACCATCAAGCGGATCCGGAACCATCCTTCTGTTGCCATTTATGTAGGATCGAATGAAAGTACGGAAGCATCGGGTATCAAAGAAAAACTGATGGAACTGGATGGAACCCGTAATTACCAGATGCAATCCGAAACCGATGGTGTGCATGATGGAAGTCCTTATCAGCAGGTAAACCCCATGCAGCATTATGAAAACACGGCATCCGATCGCGGCAGCAGGGTAGACGGATTTAATCCTGAATATGGCGCCCCTACTTTGCCTACAGTAGAAGTATTGCGTGAGATGATGGATGAGAAAGATCTCTGGCCCATCAATAAACCCGTTTGGGATTACCTGGATGGAGATGCTTTTCATGGCATGACAGGTAAGTATCGTGAAATGGTCAATAAATATGGAGAATCTTCTTCTATTGATGAATATGCACAGAAAGCGCAATTGGTAGGAGCCATGAATTCGAGATCTATCTGGGAAGTATGGAACGAAAATAAATTCGGCTATGGCGACAGATATGCTTCCGGGTTATTATTTTGGTATCATAATTCACCTACCAGACAGGTTTGCGGAAGAATGTGGGATTGGTCACTGGAGCCAACCGCCTCTTTATATCATACACAAAATGCATTGGAGCCCTTACATGCACAGTTTGATTACCTGAAGAATACTGTTTCTGTTTATAATGATTATTTCAAATCTTTTCACAACTATACACTCAAGGCAGAGATCTACGATCTGAACAGTAAGAAAATTTCCTCTCAATCACTGGTTATCGAAACCATTGCAGAAGATGCAGTATTGAATAATCTGCTCAAATTGGATTTCAGCAAGGCAACTACTTCTGTACAGTTTATTAAACTCTCTCTGGCTGATGAGAATGGCAAGCCGGTAGCCAATAGCTTTTACTGGCGTTCGAATGATCCATACATGGGAAAGACAACGATGACCGGTCCAACCACCGCAGGCTTTGAACCACTCGCCGGCATGAAGAAAACAAGTTTGCAAACAAAGATGACGGTAACTACAAACAATACAGCCTCAGTAATAGAACTGGATATTAAAAACCCGTCTAATACGATCGGTTTCTTTACCCAGATCCAATTGCTGGATAAGAATAATAAACCGGTACGACCCTCTTTCTATACCGATAATTTCTTTTCCCTATTACCGGGTGAAACCAAACATGTTACCATCGAGACCGGGTCAGAGAGTATAAGACAGGAGAATAACAGAATCGTAGTAAAAGGATACAATGTGATAGCCAATACAATACTCATTAATAACACAAAGTAGTATGAAAATGAAATGGATCTTACCGGTATGCCTGATGTTGACAACAACTTTGTCTGCACAGATGAAAAAGACGGTGTTGATTAGTTCTGCCGGAGCCAAAGCAGATGGAAGAACCAATAATGCAGTAGTTATTCAGAAACTGATCGACCAGGTTTCTGCCGCCGGTGGGGGAAAAGTAATTGTGCCACCCGGAAATTTTATGACCGGCTCACTCTTCATGAAATCCAATGTGGAACTGCATATTCAGTTGGGAGGTGTTTTATTAGGCTCTCATAATGTGAATGATTATCGGAAAGTTGCCGGTAAAGCTTCTTTGATCCTTGCCGAAAATCAAAATAATATTTCTGTTACGGGAGAAGGGATCATCGACGGGCAGGGACAGGAACTGATGCTGGATGTTTTTCAGAAATTAAGAAGTGGGGAATTAATCAGCCCTGATTCTATGTGGCTGGTTAAAAGGCCTGGACCGGGAAGAGCACATGATATTTACTTCAAAGGATGTAAGGGTGTGAAAATGATCGGTATCACATTGAAAAATTCATCAGACTGGGTACAGGATTACAGAGAATGTACCGATGTGATCATTGATAAGATGACAGTACAAAGCACGGCTTACTGGAATAATGATGGTCTGGATATCACAGATTGTAAGAATGTAAAGATCACCAATTGTTTTATCAATGCTTCAGATGATGCGCTTTGCTTTAAATCTGAGAATCCCAATAGTTCCTGCGAAAATGTAGTGGTAGATAACTGCACCTTACGTTCCAGTGCCAATGGATTAAAATTCGGTACAGCTAATTATGGAGGGTTCCGGAATTTCAAAATAACCAATCTAACCATATTCGATACCTATCGCTCGGCCATAGCTTTAGAATCTGTTGATGGCGGCTTTATGGATAATATTGATATCCGCAATGTAAATGCAAAGAATACGGGTAATGCCATTTTCATACGCCGTGGCCATCGGAATAAAACCGGCCCGGTAAGCACACTGAAAGGAATTTATATCGCCAATGTAAAGGTAGAAACACCTTTGTTGAAACCCGATCAGGGCTATCCCATTGAAGGACCGCCGGATCATTTACGTCCGGGTTTTGATAAGATGCCGGTTCGTCCTTCCAGTTTTCATATTTACGGTCATCCCTATCTGCCTTATAACCTGATCCCATCTTCCATTGTAGGTATTCCCGGTTATCCTGTAGAAGATGTTACGCTGGAAAATATTGAGATCAGTTATGGTGGAAGAGCCAGTAAAGACATCGCTTATATTCCACTGGATAAGATCACCTCTATTGCAGAGAACGAAGCGGGCTATCCGGATTTTTCCATGTGGGGCGAACTGCCTGCCTGGGGATTGTATATGCGTCATGCAGAGGGGATCAAGATCAAAAATTTCAAAGTAAGTTATAAAGAAGATGATTTCAGACCGGCTTTTGTGTTTGACGATGTTAAGAGAATTGATCTTACCGATGTTCAGATTCCAACTGTGAAAGATATGCCGATGATCCACCTGAATAACAGCAACACAGTAAACTTCAAAAACCTGAAGATTCCGGTCACAGAAGAAAAAGCGATCCTGAAAACAAATTATAAATAGCTGCACTGAAAATACATAAACGATTATGATCGAAGAATCATTCTATCATACCGTTAACGGGTTGAATTAAATGATATCGATATAAGATAGCCATCTGAAAAAATAATTATGCAAAGAATCATTTTCCTGATTTTCATTCTTAGTCCTTTGTTCAGCAGGACACAGGAATCCATTTCTGTAAAACTGCGTATTTCAGTTTCACCTGAATTGAAGCCCTCTTGTTTAAATACAGGTCGGCTGATCTTCCGGTTAACCGGTCAGGCGATCCCGGGCTCCAATACTAAACCGGAAGCAGTTTTTGGCCTGACTGCTGAAAACTGGGATCCTTCCAAGCCCATTATATTGGATAGTAAACAGAAAAATGTACTCGTCAATGGATTGGAAAAACTGAAAGGACATATTGCTGAAAAATTTTATTACCAGATAATCTATAAACAGAACATCGCTGACGGCAATGAAAGAGTTGCCGGAAATCTGTACAGTGAAGTGGACTCCTTTAGCTTAACTAATAAAGTGAATCTGAATATTACACTTAATAAAACATTCCCGCCTGCTGTTGTGATTAACAACAGGTTTGTAAAAACGGTTGAGATAAAAAGTAAGTATCTGTCTGATTTCTTTGGAAGCCCGCGATATCTCAAAGCTTCTATACTTCTCCCTTCAGGATATTTTGATAACCCGGAGAAAAATTATCCGATCTGTTATCGAGCGCCCGGTTTAAACGGACGGTATGACCAGATTAATGGGATGATGAATAACAAAGATTTTTACAACTGGTGGTTTAGCAAAGAAGCCCCACAGGTGATCTATATATTTCTGGATTCACAAGGCCCTTATGGCGATACTTACCAGGTAGATTCTGAAAACAACGGCCCATGCGGTAAAGCTTTAACGGAAGAACTGATCCCGGAAATTGAAAAGCAAGTGCATTATCTGCCAGAATCAAATAAACGCTTCCTGGCTGGCAGATCAACGGGAGGTTGGGTGGCATTGGGTTTACAGATCTTCTATCCCGATTTTTTTGATGGCGCCTGGTCGTATAGTCCCGACCCGGTTGATTTTGAACATTATGGCCTGATCGATATCTATCATGATTCCACGATCTTTTATAACAAATGGGGTTACCTGCAACCCGGCCGGAGAACGATCTATGGGGAACCTACTTTTTCGATGAAGGACTGGATCGCAGGAGAGAACATCAACAGCAGAACCAATGATTACCGTATTTCAGGCGGACAGTTTGGTGCATATAATGCCGTGTTTGGCCCGAGAGGATCTGATGGACTGCCAACCTTAATGTTTGATCCAGTCAGCGGAAAAATTGATCATGCAATTGTGAAGCAATGGGAAAAATATGATCTGAAAAAGATCCTGGAAAAGAACTGGCCAATACTGGGCCCGAAACTACAGGGTAAGATCTGGATCTGGACTGGTGATATGGATGGATTGTATTCCAATGTGGCCACCCGGTTTCTGCAAAAATTCATAGAGAAAACGGAGAATCCTAAATCAGATGCGGTCATTAAGTTCACACCAATGGCGGGTCATACGCAGGAGTGGAGCGATAAAGCCGTTTTGCAGATGGTAGCCAATAAAGCAGCAGGTAAATAGTCACAATCAATAGATAAAATGTTCTCAATGAAAACGAAGTTCCTTTTTGTAATACTTGCATCGCTTCTGGTTCGATCTGCCACTCATGCACAGGAAGTAAAAGTAAAATATGTTGATGCGTTTGAAAATGTAAACCATCCGCAGGTAGCTTATTGGTTCTTCGCAGCCAACATGATGGATGAAGCAAGGTATAAAGGCAAGATCGACAGCTTTGTGAAGTATAGCAAGTATACACTTGTGTTTCTGACAGAAAGGAACGGCTGTAATTTTTATGATATTAAAACCATGCACCCTGTTTTTCAGAAATTAGTGGCCTATGCACACCAGAAGGGCCTGCAGATAGGTTTGCAGATGTGGAAAAGAGATTATGAGACCACTATTGAAAATTCAGATCGCCTGATACAGGAAGGAGAGTTGGTGCTGGGAGCCGGTGGAGATGGAAAGTATACGGCAATAGCTAAAGGTGCAAGGGAAATGAAAACTTTGCTGCGAAGCGAATTGTTTAAAGTGTATGCATTCAAAAAAACAGGTGATGGATTTTATGATCCCGCAACTTTAAAAGATATTACTGCATCAGTAAAAGCCGATACCACTAAAGAACAGGTATCTGTTTCTATCCAGGCCGGAGCTCAATACAGCGGTTATACGGCGTATATAATGACACAGCATTATTATAATTCCTGCAGCAATTTTTCGCAGCAGGCGAAAGATATGCTGCTGGGTGCATTCAAAGCCTATGGTGATATTCCCTTTGATGGCATTGGGCTTGATGAATACAAGAACCTGAAAATTTCACAGCAGAAAGTACTGGAAGCTGCCAAAGAAGTATTCAGGGAAAGATTATATTCCATAGGGATGGGTAACCGGATCAAAACACTTACCGGTAAGGAACCCGCCAGAATGATGTTTGATATGCGTTATGCGCCACAGGGCAAACCGGAACTGCGTATGAGTACCATCAACCAGTATATGAGCATGGTTCGTTTTGCCACTTTACCTGTAGAAGCGGCTGTGTATGATCTTGGCAAAAAATTATATGGTAAGCATGCATTCATCGGATTACACAATACTTTCCATAATAACCTGGATAAGGATGAAGTATGGCAAACCGGTGTAAGCTGGTGGAGCATCAAACGCGATTATGGACATACTGATGAAGAGACGGCTACACCTATTCAGGTGGGTATTGGCATGAGTTATCAAAAGAATGCCATGTACAATATGTATTATGGTAAGGATCTTACCCGTATCTGGACAAAAGCCTTATACGATCTGCGTTTCGGCATCCGCACCCATTACCACGCAGCCAATGATGTACAGGGTTGGGGTGTATCTATTGATGACCCGGCTGCTTTGCTTAAGATCAATAAAGTGGAAAATGCGGCTAGGCTGCTCAACCGTTTCAATCCTTCTTTTCCCCATGTAAAATTATTGGTAGTGTATGGAATGGAAGCCATGTATAACTGGTACCCGGATATCAGCCAGCGGGGAATGTATGATATCAATGATAAATTGGCGATGGAAAAGAAATCCATATGGCTATGGAATAACGGATATCTCAATGCATCGGTTCCAACCGACCTGATAGCCGATGGCAGGCTCAGACTGAATGCAGCCGGCAAACCGGAATTGAATGGCTACACTTTTGATGCCGTTATATTCCTGAATCCGGAATATGCAAGGGAAAGTACTACCCATTTTTTTCAGCAATACGTAAGCAAGGGCGGTAAATTATTACTCGAAGGTTCGGCAACGCATGATTTTTTCGGGAAGGATATAACAGCATCCTGGAATGCGATTGCTGCAAAAGCCATAGCTACTTCTTTTTCATTGGATAATGTAGCCAAACTCGGTGTTGAAAAGAATCCCTTAACCGATGGTGTGGCCAATGAAGCCGGCAACTTCACTTTCACCAATTCAGAATCCTTACAATCAGATCAACCCGCAGCTTTCTCTTTTACCTATCATGGTGATACCTATACCGGTAGTTATAAGGGGTTGGCGGCTATCAGCATTGATGCATCGGGTAAATTACAAAAACTGGCCGCCACTGCTTTTTCATCTATGCGTAAGAACGGTAAACCGATGGTGAGCCTTAGTAAAGAGGCCGATATTTTTATCTCTGTGGAAAATGGAATAGTGCATGCTACGGTTGCCGACGAAACAAAATCTGCCAAACTCATTATTAATAAATAACGAAGCATGAAAAAAATTGCGATATCGTTTCTGTTATCAGCTACAATAGCCACCGGGTCTTTTGCACAAAGCAGGCAGCGGATATTCCTGGATGAACTGCCCATTCCCACATTTTCAGAAGCCATACCGGCTGTCATTATCAAGTCGGATCCT
>CBHRAM010000149.1:0-8172 GCA_966076165.1 uncultured Chitinophagaceae bacterium | reverse complement strand
TCCAAGACATATTGAATTTTTACAGGCTTTACCCATGAGTGCAACGGGGAAGATATTGAAGAAAGAGCTGAGAAAGTGAATCACTCAGTACCCTCTCTACCACCCCGCCCCAGGCTAAGCCGCCAGGGCACCCCTCCTACTTCGCAGGAGGGGAAACTACCGAGTCGTCCTTGCGAGGAACGACACCTTTCAATTTCGAAATTTCCCAATTCCAAAATTTCTCAATCCTTTTCTTCTTCCCTCCTCCTGCCGATTTTATGATTTCCTTTACAAAATCATGCATGAGTTTTGAATAGGAAAGCAGGTACTCCCTATTTTCTTATCAAATCTCAGATCATGAAAGCAAAATTTACTTACCTGGGTGTTGTGCTTGTTTGTATGTTACTCGTAACTTTTTCTCTTCCTTCAGAGGCGCAGCGCGGGCGTGAGAGAAGAGAGCGTAGTTATGACAGCTGGCGTTATTATCCTTCACGCGGACAGGTTTTCTTCAACATTCCCGGATCATTTATCTCTTTACAGTTTGGTGGTAACCCGTATTATTATTCCGGGGGTTTGTTTTATCGCCCTTCGGGCAGGTATTATTCTGTTGTACCACCGCCTTTTGGGATCCATATCAATCTCTTGCCGAGGGGTTATTGGCCATTGAGCTGGGGCGGTTATCCTTACTATTATTACAATGGAATTTTCTATCGCCATTCAGATCGTGACTATGAAGTAGTACAGGCACCTGTTGGTGCAGAAGTTCCTGCTATACCGAGAGATGCTTCAGCCGTTGTGATTGATGGAGAAAAATTCTATGAATATAACGGTACGTACTTTAAAGAGTATATCAAACCCAATGGAGAAATCTGGTATACGGTTGAAGGTAAACACGGGGTATTGAATACAGACAGGAATGCCAATACTACACCGGTTTACCCTGTTGCTCCGCCCGCAACCACAGAGCCTGCCAATACTAAACCGGCTATCGGAGATCTGTTCGACAAATTACCGGCCGATTACAAGACCATCGTGATCAATGGCAAGAAATATTTTGTAACACCTGATAATGTGTATTATGAAGAAGTAGTGGATGGAAAGCAGGTGAGGTATAAGGTTGCCGGGAAATAACTCTGCGCAAACTCATGCGTCCTTCGTGCCTCTGCGGTGATTTTATTCACCGCAGAGAAGCTGAGGACAGAGAGTTTACACGGAGTTAGAATATAAGAAACAAGACAATAATCGGCACAATCAATCCCGCCAATGCAAATTTCCAGCCTCTTCCTTTGAAGCTATTCTTGCCTTTCATTAAGAACATGCCTGTTGTGGCAATAGTGATCAGTCCCAAAGAGAAGATATCTGAATACCAGATCCACCAAAGATTGCCGTTGTTTTTATGCAGCATGGTCATCTGTGCAAGCACCGGCCTTTTGCGCCAGATATTGATCTCGCCTTTTCCGGTTTCCAGTTTTATGGTTGCATCTGCATCTTTATAAGAGATCACCAGACTACTGTCTTTACGTACATCAAACTGGCGCATTTCTACCAGTCCGTTTTCTTTACTGAATGCTTCAACGGTTTCCTTAGTAATGGATTCTTTAGGCAAACGGAAAGCCGTCTCAACTTTTTTGTATTCATACACATACCTGTCGGGCTTCCATTGTTTGCGGTGGTTCTGTGCAATACCGGAGATAGCAAAGGCAATGATCAGTCCCACATAAAAATAACCAAGGTCCCTGTGCAGGTTACGCAGGTTGCGGTTCTCAAAAAAATTACTCATGAAACGGGATTTAAGTTTACAGATTTGCTAACCTATGTAAAATCAGGCGTATCTGTTTTCAGAAAAAGGAGAATCAAAAAAAATAATAAGAATTTAACCACCCCGCCCATCGCTAAGCCGTTTGGGCATCCCTCCTCGCTGCGCCAGGAGGGGAAACTATTTTGTAACCATTTTACTCGGTTTCAATTTCCCGGTCCTTTTCTTCCAGCCCTTCAATTTCGAAATTTCCCAATTCCAAAATTTCAAAATAGACTAAACAGAATCAAGGTGCCAATCTCTCAATCTTCCACGAAAGGTCCTTCTGCGCAGTATAGAGAATTCTGTCATGCAGCCTGCTGCTTCTTCCTTGCCAGAATTCAATGTTTACGGGTTTTACAATATAGCCCCCCCAATGTTCGGGGCGGGGAATGGGTGTATTGGCGTATTTTTTTTCCAGTTCAATTACATTGTTCTCTATCACTTCCCGGCCACTGATAACGGTGCTTTGTGGCGAAGCCCATGCACCAATGCGGCTGCCAACAGGGCGCGATTGAAAATAGGCTTCACTGTCTGCTGCAGCTATTTTTTCAACATTCCCTTCTATGCGAACCTGTCTTTCCAATGCTTTCCAGAAAAACACAAGACAGGCACGTGGGTTTTGTGCAAGTTCTTTTCCTTTATGACTTTCATAGTTTGTAAAAAAAACAAACCCTTCTTCGGTATACCCTTTCAGCAAAACAATACGCGCCGAAGGAAATCCTTCTGCAGTAACGGTAGCCAATGTCATGGCATTCACTTCCTCTATCTCACTGTTCAGGGCATCGTCCCACCAACGGGTAAACTGGTCAATAGGGTTTGGGGCAACATCTTTTTCACTCAGAGAGTGCAACATATAATCCTTGCGTATATCAGCTATGGAACGGCTCATGTTCTTCTGTTTATGGCCCTAAAGGTAAAGAGGAGTTGCGGGAATGGGGATGATAAAAGTCAGGATGGGAAAGTTTGTGGTTTTAAGTCTTGAGTGTAAAGTGATTAATCAAAGACTTTACACTCAAGACCTTAAACCCATAACGTCTATTCTGTTATTTCCATTTCCTTCGCCTTGTGTTTACCTGAAATAAAGGTATACACCGCAGGAATGACAAACAGGGTCAATACCAATGAGAACATGATACCTCCTACCACCACAATACCCAATGGGATCCGGCTGGTAGATGCGGCTCCTAAACTCAGGGCAATAGGTAAGGCCCCGAGTGAGGTGGCGAGGCTTGTCATTAAGATAGGGCGTAACCTTTGTGCCGCTGCTTCAATTACCGCTTCTCTTTTCTTCAAACCAAATTTCCGTTTCTGATTGGCAAACTCAACGATCAGGATCCCATTCTTGGTTACAAGGCCGATAAGCATGATCATACCAATTTCAGAAAAGATATTCAGGGTTTGATTGAAAAGGTATAAACTCAATAGCGCACCGGCTAACGCCAACGGCACAGTAAACATAATAATGAAAGGATCCAGGAAACTTTCAAACTGTCCTGCCAACACCAGGTAGATCAAGATCAGGGCCAGACCGAATGCAAATACGATATTTGAAGAGCTTTCTGAGTAATCTCTTGAAGGACCATTCAAACCGGTCTGATAGGTTTCATCCAGTAATTTATTTGCAATGCCTTGCATCGCTTTAATACCGTCGCCGATTGTTTTACCCTCTGCCAGCGATGCAGAAACCGTAGCTGCTTTGTAACGGTTAAAGTGATATAGGGTAGCCGGGTTACTGCTTTCTTCTATATGTACCACAGCATCCAATGGAATATTATCTCCATTTTTATTTCTTACATACAGATTACGGATATCATTAGGATTATTCCTTTTGTCTCTTTCCACCTGAGCAATTACCTGGTACTGGAAGCCATTCATGATAAAATAGGCAAGCCTTCCACCACTAAAAGCAGACTGAATAGTAGCCACTACATCGGCAGTAGACAACCCCAGATCTTTTACCTTCATCCTGTCAACCGTAAGTTGTATTTCCGGCTTATTGAATCGCAGGTTTACATCCACATTGGAGAATGTTTTATCCTTCCTTGCTTCATCCAGAAATTTGGGAAGAATATCCTTCAGTTTGGCAAGATCCTGGTTCTCTAATATAAACTGTATGGGCAGTGAACCACGCGAACCCAACCCCACAGAAATCGTTTGCTCCTGTATGGGAAAAATTCTTGCCTCGTTAAACCTGCTGAGTTTCTTTTGCAGGTCGTTGGCAATGTCATTCTGACTGCGTTTTCTGAACTGAGGCTCAACCAAGGCCAGCCTTGGTGATGAGGAGTTGGCTGATCCACCGGGGCCAAATCCACCGGGAGTTCTTGCCTGCACAAAATCCTTTTCCGGAACAGAGTCAATCAGAAAATTAGCAATATTGTCTGTCAATTGCTGCATCGAATTATAACTGGTTCCTTCCGGCGCCGTTACAGTAAAGCGAATATTACTTTTATCTTCAATGGGCGCAATCTCACTTTTGAGTGAACCCAATATCAAAAAGATCATAGCACCACATATCAAAACAATTACCCAGGCAATCCACCGTATTTTCATAAACCCTGTGAGTAGTCTTTTATAGCCGCTTTCCATACCGGAGAAAAAAGGTTCTGTCTTTTTATAAAACCAACCTTCATGTGCATTCTTTGTATTCAGGTACACATTCAATACCGGCGTGATCGTGAGTGATACAAAAGCCGATATCAATACCGCAGCAGCCAGGGTTACTCCAAATTCGCGGAATAACCTTCCCACAAAACCTTCGAGAAAAATCACAGGGAGGAACACAACCGCCAGTGTGATAGAAGTGGAGATAACTGCAAAGAAGATCTCTTTACTTCCTTCTAATGCGGCCTTATGAATAGGCAGGCCTTCTTCCAGTTTCCGGAAAATATTTTCTGTTACCACAATTCCATCATCCACCACCAACCCCGTTGCCAATACAATACCCAACAGGGTTAAGATATTGATAGAGAAGCCAGAAATATACATGATGAAGAAAGTAGCCACCAATGAGATCGGAATATCAATCAAAGGCCTCAATGCAATCAGCCAGTTACGGAAGAAAAGAAAGATCACCAATACCACCAGACTGAAGGAAATCAGCAAGGTCTCTTTTACTTCCGCCAGTGATTTACGGATATTGATCGTGTTATCCAGGATCACTCTCAATTCGATATCCGATTTATTGGCTCTTTTAATCTGTTCCAACCTTTTATTAAATTCATCGGCAATCTCAATATTATTGGCACCGGGTTGTGGCACAATAGCCAGGCCCACTGCATTCACTCCGTTTACTTTCCAGGTTTGTTCCAGTTGTTCCGGCCCCAATTCTACTTTGGCTACATCACCCAAACGAACAATACCATTTGCATCTTCCTTAATAATAAGATTCTTGAATTGATCCTCGTTTTTTAACCTTCCCAGAGCACGAATTATCAGTTCGGTATTATTACCATAGATTTTACCAGGGGGCAATTCTATATTTTCGGTACTCACCGCTGTCCTGATGTCGGTAAATGCCACATTATGTGCATTCATTTTATCAGGGTTTAGCCATAAACGCATGGCATATCTTTTCTGTCCGAATATGTTTACCGCACTTACATCTTTAATGGTTTGTAACTGTTGCTGTAATACATTCTCTGCATAATCACTTAATTCAAGGAGGCTTTTACTCTGACTTTGTACAGAAAGAACCAATATGAAATCACTGTTGGCATCTGCTTTGGAAACGATCGGGGGTGCATCAATATCCTGCGGCAAACTTCTTTGCGCCTGACCCACTTTATCACGCACATCACTGGCAGCGGCTTCCAGATCGACACCCAGATTAAACTCAACCGTTATATTACTGCTGCCCAGATTACTGGAAGAAGAAATGGTACGGATCCCGGGAATGCCATTCACCTGTTTTTCTAATGGTTCAGTGATCTGGCTTTCGATGATATCTGCATTGGCACCGGTATAGCTGGTGCTGATGGTAATAATAGGCGGGTCAATCGCGGGATAATCCCTTACAGCCAGGAAAGTGAAACCAACTACCCCAAACAAAATGATCAGGAGATTCATCACCGTAGCCAATACCGGCCGCTTCAAAGATAATTCAGAAATATTCATAGCTGTCTGGCTGTTCTGTTTTGAGAGATAAGGGTTGGTCTACTGGCCTAACTGGTCCAGTGTTTTTACTTTCCGCACTTTTAGCTGCGATTTTGGACGGGCAAACAAAAGTCCGGATACCACCACCGAATCTCCTTCTTTGATCCCCTTTACCACTTCAATATTATTGGCTTGTCTGGCACCGGTCTCTACATTCACAAATGCCGCTTTACCGCCTTTTACCAATACCACCTGTTTGTTCTTATCATCAGGGATAATAGAATTGGTTGGGATAAGAATGCTTTTCTGGTTCTTATTGGCGGCGATATATACTTTTACATACGCACCCGGATTCACTTTACCGTCTTTCAGTAAGGCCCGCACTTTCAGGTTACGGGTGGCCGTATTTACCTGAGGCTCGGTAGCGATCACCACCGCTTTACCGGTTTTGGAAGAAGCAGCATCTATCTGCACATCAACCATATTCCCTTTTTTGATCATGGAACTGTATTCTTCGGGAAGCGTAAAATCAACCCTGATCTTGTCCAGCTGCTGCATGGTAGCGATCACGATGGTGGGAGACAAATAAGCACCCAAACTAACCTGACGTAGGCCGATCACCCCGGTAAACGGAGCTTTCAGCACGGTTTTGTCTATCAATGATTGTGTATATACCAGATCGGCCTTATAGCCATTAACGGCATTGAGCGCAATATCATAATCTGCCTGGTTCACACCGTTTACAGCCAGTAATTTACGGAGGCGTTCTTCTGTTTTCTGCGCCAGATCGAGTGCTACTTTGGTTTTGCTTAGCTGCGCCTGCAGGTCCGCATCGTTAATACGTGCGATCACCGTACCCTGTTGCACTTTGGTACCTTCGGGAACATTGAGGTAAACAAGGCGCCCGCTTACTTCCGGGTGTAGTTCCACATACTCGTTGGCCACTACATTACCATTGGCTTCCACTGAGTTACTGATGGTTTGCGGACTGGCGATGATCACATCTACTGATACTGATTGGGGTCCGTTATTCTGCTTGGGAGCTTCCTGTTTGCTTTTACAGGCGATCATAAAAAGCAAACCAAGCGGGACGATATAAAAACGTTTCAAAGGCTGAAGATTTAAAAGCAGTTAAAGATAAAAACAATTTATATCCGACTGTACATTATATGTAATTGGTTGAACCTATAAAATAATTCGGTATACGGGCGGGTATGAATCATTTCGAGCGTAAATTCATAGCACAAACCCCTTTACGCGATTGCGGGTTCTTCTCATCTCAGAAAAAAGCCATATGTACCAACTCTCTGTTATCCATCCCCAAAAAAGAGCGTTTATCACCGGTGCCGCTTCCGGACTGGGCAGGGCTTTTTGCCTGGAACTGGCCAAAGATGGCTGGACCATCGGAATGGCCGATAATAATGTAAAAGAGCTGGAAGCAACAGCATTGGAAGTTGAGAAAGCCGGTGCCAAAACCCTGCTTTTCCCGCTCGATGTGTCTGACAAGGGCCAATACAAACAGGTAGCTGCCGGTTTTCTGGCCCAGGCGGGCGGCATTGACCTGCTTTTCAACAACGCCGGTGTAGGTGATGGGGGTGGATTTGAAGAATATGCACTTGAGAATTATGAGTGGATGGTAGGTATTAACCAGATGGGGGTAGTGTATGGTTGTTATTATTTTATTCCGGCCATGAAAAAGCAGGGATCCGGGCATATTCTCAACACCGCCAGCGCCGCCGCTATCGGCTGCGCGCCAACCATGGGTGCGTATAATATGACCAAAGCTGCGGTGGTGGCCATCAGTGAGACCCTGTATGGAGAACTGATGGACCATCATATTGATGTGTCGGTTATTCAGCCCACTTATTTCAAAACAAATGTGATACAACATGCACGGGGTGGCGAGATCGTAAAAAAAGCGACCCGGATGTTTATAGAAAAATCAGGATTGGAGGCAGATACTGTAGCTCAGGAAACATTGACCCGTGCGGGGAAGAAAGAGCTCTATATCATTCTGCCAAAAGATGCCAGAAAGATGTGGCAGCTTAAACGCCTTGCCCCCACCTGGTTCAGGAAAAAAGTGAAAGAGCAGTTTATGGCAGCGATGAATAAAGCCATGAGAAGATCACAATAAATGTTTTACCGCAAAGACGCAACGGCGCTAAGAAACGCAAAGAACTCCTCGCGAACCCTTGCGCCCCCGCGTCTTTGCGGTTAAGAAAAATCATCGATATGACAGCCAATCAAATATTCAGTCTGGAAGGAAAAGTGGCACTCATTACCGGTGCCAGCAAAGGAATCGG
>CBHRAM010000148.1:0-8193 GCA_966076165.1 uncultured Chitinophagaceae bacterium | reverse complement strand
CCCACCTACCCCATGACTTTAAAAACAACCTCCTCACACGAAGAGGGCGCCAACAGGCATTGGGCCATTTCAACCAAAGCTTTTATTGGTGATGAACAGGGACACTTAAAAGCCTTACGTGTGGTTGACCTGGAATGGAAAACCCCGGAAGGCGGCGGGCCGGCTTCTTTTATTGAAAAAGAAGGTTCAGAAAGAGAGATCCCATGCGAACTTGCTTTATTGGCCATGGGTTTTGTACATCCGCAACATGAGGGACTGATCAAACAACTGGATGTTGACCTGGACGAGCGAGGCAATGTAAAAGCCACTGAGCAATCCTTTCAAACCAATATCCCCAAGATCTTTACTGCCGGCGATATGCGAAGAGGCCAGTCATTAGTGGTCTGGGCCATCAGCGAAGGACGTGAATGCGCCAGAAAAGTAGATGAGTATTTAATGGGCAGTTCTGTACTGGAATCAAAGGATAAGAGCTATTTGATAAGTATCTAATAACATAGTTATTATTATAATAAAAGCCATTTGACCCAATCGAATGGCTTTTTTATTTATTTAAAATAATGGCAAAAACATTAAAAATTTATTAATACAATTGATTCATCGTTACAATACATATTGTATTATTTAAAATGTTAATTATTTTATCAATTTTATAAGTTTTTATTAGTAATTTAGATTTATAACTAAGTATTGTTATTTAATTTAATATTTAAAACAAAAGAGTATGTCAAAAACCACCGTAAAACAAATTGCTCCATTCCTGGTGCTTGTAGCTGTAGCTATTGCTGCGTTATTCGTTCCTTCACTCCCCAGCTTTAACGACGGGGGCAAATACAGTGCAGCCGACATAGCCTGGATCATCGTAGCCACTGCGCTTGTATTTCTGATGACTCCCGGTCTTGCATTCTTTTATGGCGGTATGGTACATCGTAAAAATGTGATCTCTACCATGATCAAAAGTGTGGTAGCAGCCGGAGTGGTAAGTATCCTCTGGGTTTTTGTGGGTTATAGCCTTTGTTTTGGCGAAACCATCGGGGGATTTATTGGTAACCCCAGCACACACCTCTTCTTTAAAGGCATCAATTCGGGTGCACCATGGAGTTTGGCTCCAACCATCCCTATCGCGCTGTTTGCCCTTTTCCAGCTAATGTTTGCCATCATCACTCCCGGACTGGTGGTAGGTGCCGTAGCGGAAAGGATCCGTTTCACAGCGTATATATTATTTATTGCTCTCTTCAGCCTGTTGGTGTACGCTCCCATTGCACACTGGACATGGCATCCTGACGGGTTCCTGTTTAAAATGGGTGCCCTTGACTTCGCAGGAGGTACCGTAGTGCATATTTCTGCAGGTTGTGCGGCCCTTGCCGGTGCATTGGTACTGAAACGCCGTAAATCACATATCGAACAAAAAGAAATTCCACCGGCTAATATCCCTTATGTACTGATCGGTACCGGTTTACTCTGGTTTGGCTGGTTTGGCTTTAATGCAGGTTCTGCACTGGGTGCAAATGCACTCGCTGTTTCTGCCTTTGGTACCACCAACACAGCTGCCGCAGCTGCAGGCCTTTCCTGGATGTTCTTTGATGTGCTGCGCGGTAAAAAACCTTCTGTACTCGGATTTTGTATCGGTGCTGTAGTAGGACTGGTAGCCATCACACCGGCAGCCGGTTTTGTAGCGGTTCCGCAAAGTATCTTTATCGGAGTGGTTGCAGCATTGGTATCTAACCTCGCTGTTTACTATAAAAGCAAAACATCCCTGGATGATACACTCGATGTATTCCCTTGTCATGGATTAGGCGGTATCGTAGGTATGTTAATGACAGGTATTTTCGCTACCAAATCAGTTAACAGCGCCGGAGCAGATGGCCTTTTCTACGGAAATAGTGCTTTCTTCTTCACCCAGGTGAAAGCCATGCTGATTGTAGTTGCCTACAGTTTTGTTGTATCCTTTGCTATCTTTAAGTTCATCGACCTGATCCTTCCATTAAGGGTGAGTGAAGCAGATGAAGAACAGGGACTGGATGCTTCTCAGCATGATGAGAAATACGGAAGAACCCCGCAACTGGCTTAGTCCGGAAGCAACCTTGAACACATAGTAACGCTATCAGTATTTATTTCTGAAGAGCCGACTGCATGCTCCTTCTATTGAAGAAGGGACCTCTGACCGGGTTATGCGTCGCCCTGATGGCGGGATCAGTAAAAAAATAAGGTACAGCCATATGATAAACTTCTGACCAAGTTTAACGGCTGTACCTATTTGTTAATCATAAAACCCATTGCAATGTTAAAGAAAATTTCAGCAGCAAGTATTGGAATTTTGAGCCTTCTTTCGGCGGATGTAGATGCCCAGGCGGATTCCACTAAAAAAGCCACTACCACTTTTTCAGGATCAGTAGATGCTTATTACCGTTACAATTTCAACGAGCCTAAAACAGGCACTAACGACCTGACCAGTTTTACCAATTCTGCCAACTCATTTGAATTAGGGATGGCCTCTGTAAAAGTTGACCATACGGTTGGTAAAGTATCCGCCACAGCTGATATTGGTTTTGGCAGAAGAGCCCAGGAATTCTCTTATAATGATGTTGGAACCACCCTTACCGCCATTAAACAGGCTTATGTAAGCTACGCGCCATCCGACAAAGTAAAATTCACTTTCGGTAAATGGGCAACCCATGTAGGCTATGAATTACTGGATGCTTATGCAAACAGGAATTACAGTATGTCGTATGGATTCTCTTATGGCCCTTTCTTTCACACAGGATTGAAAGCAGACATCTCATTAGGAGGCAAGAGTGCCCTGATGGTGGGTATTGCCAATCCAACGGATTATGTAAGTGCACCCACTTCTACAAAAATGGTGCTCGCACAATTCAGCACCGGAACCAGCAATGATAAGGTGAAAGCTTATCTCAATTTTCAGGGCGGTACGGGCTTGACCCAGTTTAACCTGGTAGTTACCGCTGCTGTAGCGGATAAGCTCAACCTGGCTTACGACGGAAGCCTGAACACAAGCAAGATCGGAACCACCAATTCCAGCTGGAAAAGCCATGCGGTGTATTTCAATTACGATCCAACCAAATTATTCGGGCTGACCTTACGTGCCGATTATTTTGATGACAGAAAATTATCTCCCATACTGGCTGGCGGTAAAAGCGTTTTCGCCACAACCCTTTCCGGTAATGTAAAAGTTGATAACCTGACCATTATTCCTGAACTGAGACTGGACAATGCATCGAATGCTATCTTTACCAAAGGCAGTGGTGCAGGAGCAAAAAGCACAGCTTCTTTTATACTGGCTGTTGTTTATAAATTTTAGCGTGACTTCAGATATTATAGAAGAGGGCATCCCATCGGAATGCCCTCTTTTCGTAAGTACCCATCTGTAGCAGGATTTTATTTCATAAGTTCGATGAATGAAAGGGTTGCTCCGGGTGCTACAATTCATTTACTGCTGTTATGCCTTCCTCACATTTGTATTGGTGATGTTTCTTGTATTTCCCTTTGTGATGATCTCATTATTATTTGGAAAGATCACCGGGGGAAATATGATCTACCAGCTTTGCCGTTTATGGGGCAATATCTGGTATGTATTGATCGGCATCAGACACCAGGAAATCTATGAACACCCACACGACCGCAGCCGGCAATATATTTTTGTGGCCAACCATATTTCCTATATGGATATCCCGCCCATCGTAATGATCGCTCACCAGCCGGTAAGGGTACTGGGCAAATATGAGATGGTAAAAGTGCCTGTATTTGGCTGGATCTACCGGGCAGCGGTTATCCTGGTCGACAGGCGCAATTCCGATACCCGTTCCAGAAGTGTGCGCGCACTGAAATCGGCTCTCAAACACCATATCTCCATTTTCATTTTTCCGGAAGGCACTTTCAATGAAACAAAAAAGCCATTGAAAGATTTTTTTGACGGGGCTTTCCGCATTGCCATTGAAACCCAAACCCCTATCAAACCTATCTTGCTGGTAGACACCCTGGATCGTCTGCATTATAAAGGATTATTTGAATTAACACCGGGTATTAACCGTGTGGTATATCTCGAAGAAGTTCCGGTCGAAGGCCTTAACATCAATGATATCCATGCACTGAAGCATAAAGTGTATCATATTATGGAAGCAGGCCTGAAACGTTACCGTAGCTATCCATCTGCTTAAAGCTTATTTTTGAAGAAATTCCATTCATTTGTTTGTTGAAGTCATTATACCACTAGCCCTCCCCAAAAACTACACCTGGGCCGTACCGGAACATATGCAGGCTGCTGTACAGCCCGGCATCCGTGTGGAAGTGGTACTTGGAAAAAACAAACGTTATGCGGGTATCATCAAAAAAGTACTGGCCGTCAAACCGGAAGCTTTTCAGCCAAAAGATATTCTGAATATACTGGATACTGAGCCTTTACTCTATCCGCAGCAATTAACACTCTGGCAATGGATCGCACAGTATTATATGTGCAGCGAAGGAGAAGTGATGCAGGCCGCAATCCCGTCGAACCTGAAACTCTCAAGCGAAAGCATCCTGATCTGGAATGAAGAAAGAAGCTATGATTTCAGCGACCTCTCCGATACTGAATATGTGATCGCCGAAGCACTGGAAATGAAAAAGGAATTGCGTTTGAGCGAAGTACAGCAACTGATCGATTCTTCCAACACCTACCCTGTTATCAAACGCTTGATCGAGAAAGGGGTGTGTCATGTGTGGGAAGAACTGAAAGATAAATACAAAGAGAAAACCGAGACCTATATCACGTTGAGCCCATCGTATCATGATGAAGACAAACTGGCCGACCTGCTCAACAACTGGAGCAAAGCACCCAAACAAATGGAGCTGCTGCTCTCCTATCTGCATTTGGTAAAAACAGAAGGGGAAGTAACCCAGCCGCAACTGCTGAAAAAATCCAATGCCAGTGCCGCACAGTTAAAGGGTTTGTGTGATAAAGGGATTCTTCTCTCAGAAAAAAGAGCAGTAGACAGGATCCGCACACTTCCCAAAAACATACAGATCGATTTTACCTTATCGGATGTACAGGAAAAAGCTTTACAGGAGATCAGATCCGGATTTGCCGAAAGACCGGTATGTTTACTACACGGGGTAACCGCCAGTGGTAAAACAGAGATCTATACAAAACTGATTGAACAGGTTATCAAAGAAGGAAAGCAGGTCTTGTATATGCTTCCCGAGATCGCTCTTACTTCACAGATCATCCGCCGTTTACAAAAACATTTCGGAGGATATATCGCGATCTATCATTCCAAATTCAATCCCAACGAGCGGGTGGAGATCTGGAACAAAGTAAAAAGTGGTGAAACCAAAGTGGTATTGGGTGCACGTTCTTCTTTGTTCCTTCCTTTTAAAGAACTCGGACTGATCATTGCAGATGAGGAACATGATGCTTCCTACAAACAACAGGAACCTGCGCCACGTTATCATGCAAGGGATGCCGCTATCTATTATGCTTCTCTGTTTAAGGCCCATGTTTTATTGGGTAGTGCCACTCCTTCGATAGAAAGTTATTATAACTGTGATCAACAAAAATACAGTCTGGTAAAACTGGAAGAAAGGTTTGGCCAGGTAGAACTGCCGCAGATCAGTATCATTGATATCAAAAAAGTACCCAACAAAGAAAAAGGAAAGATCGCTCTCACCCCTGCCCTGATCAGCGCCATCGATACTTCTTTACAACAGAAAAAACAGGTGATCCTTTTTCAAAACCGAAGGGGCTACTCACCTTACCTGATCTGTAATACCTGCGGATGGATCCCGCAATGTCAGCACTGCGATGTAACCCTTACCTATCACAAGGCAAAGAACAAATTATCCTGTCACTACTGCGGTACTTCCTACCCCGTGATCAATACCTGTGCGGCCTGTGGCAGTCATGATTTTACACAAAAGAATTTCGGTACAGAAAAAATAGAAGAACTCGTGGCCGAAGCATTTCCAGATGCAAAGATTGCGAGAATGGATTACGACAGCATCAAAGGCAAGCACGACCATGATGCTCTCATCAAATTATTTGAACAGCAGAGAGTGGATATATTGGTGGGCACACAAATGGTGGTGAAGGGATTGGATTTTGAACACGTAAACCTCGTGGGCATTGTAGATGCAGACGGGATCCTGAACTTTACCGATTTCAGGGTCAATGAACGGGCTTTCCAGTTGATGGAACAAGTAAGTGGCCGTGCGGGCAGAAAAGACGGAAAGGGTACCGTTTTGGTGCAGGTAAGCAATGTGCACCACCCGGTGCTGCAGTTTGTAAAAGAACATAATTACAACCATCTCTATACATTTGAGATCAGCAACCGGAAACAGTTTGATTATCCTCCTTTTACCCGTTTGATACAGGTAACTTTTAAACACAAGGAAAAGCATATTGCAGAAGAAGCTGCCAACATTATGATGCAGGGGTTGAAAGCCAATTTCGGAGCAGAATCTAACGGGCCGGCTCAACCGGTGGTTGACAGGGTACGCAATCAATATTTGTGGGAGATTCTGATCAAATTGCCCAAGGATGCTAAACGCATCAACCAATGTAAAAGAGAGATCCAGCAACAAACCATTATTATCCAGACCAATAAACGATACCGCAGTGTAACCATCTTACCGGATGTTGACCCTGTATAAAATGACTATTCAGAAAAACATATCGCTTAAGCCCTTTAACAGTTTTGGCATTGATGTGCTTGCCAGGTATTTTGCAGCATTCTCAACAACAGAAGAGTTAAAAGAGATCCTGTCTCAGCTAAGCACTGAAAAAATACTTTTATTGGGTGGGGGCAGCAATATACTTTTTACAAAAGATTTTGATGGCGCCGTCATCAGGAATAACCTGAAAGGTATTGAACTGGTTAATGAAGACCCTGAGTACTATTATGTAAAAGTGCAGGCGGGTGAGAACTGGCACGGCTTTGTACAATATTGCATCGAACACAATTATGCAGGGGTTGAAAACCTGAGCCTGATACCGGGTAATGCCGGTGCTTCCCCTATGCAGAATATCGGTGCCTATGGTGTTGAGATCAAAGATGTATTTCATGAGCTGGAAGCCTATCATCTGAAAGATCGGTGCCTGCAAACATTTAGCTTATCGGATTGTGCATTTGGGTACAGGGAAAGTGTATTCAAAAAACAATATGCCCATCAGTTTGTCATACTGAATATTACCTATCGTTTACGAAAGCAACCGGTCTTCCATACCAACTATGGAGCTATTGAAACAGAGCTGGAGAAAATGGGCGTAACAGAATTATCCATCAAAGCCATTTCAGATGCGGTGATCAATATCCGGAGCAGCAAACTCCCCGATCCGAAAATAACCGGTAATGCCGGCAGTTTTTTTAAGAACCCGGTGATCCCTGTTACACAATACACACAATTAAAAGAAGCATACCCCGCAATACCGGGTTATCCGGCACCCGACGGCTCCATCAAGACCGCTGCGGGCTGGTTGATAGAACAGTGTGGCTGGAAAGGGTATCGCAAGGGCGATGCCGGCTGTTATGATAAACAGGCCCTGGTGCTGGTTAACTATGGAAAGGCCAAAGGACAGGAAATATTTGATCTCTCTTCGGCTATCATCAAAAGTGTAGCGGATAAATTTGGGATCCTGCTTGAAAGAGAGGTCAACATCTTTTAATGCTCAGTACCTTATTCTTCCAAAACAAAGAGGGCTATCTCGCGATAGCCCTCTTTTACTTACTAATCCAGTTAGTTAACTATTAATAATATTTCAGTTTCATTTCTACGCGACGGTTTAATTCGCGGCCTTTGGCTGTTTTGTTATCAGCAACAGGTTTAGAAGAACCATAGCCTTCAGAAGTTAATCTTGAAGCATCAACCCCGGCTTTGGTAGTCAGGTAATCGTATACCGCTTTGGCACGCTCTTTACTTAATGGCTCATTGATCTTATCGCTTCCGGTATTGTCGGTATGTCCTTCAATATCCAGTTTCAGGGCAGCATCTTCTTTCAGGATAGCTGCTACATCTGTTAAGGATTTGAAAGATTTAGCCAACAGTTTGGCTTTACCGGTTTCAAAGAAAATGTTTTTTGCACTGGCTGCTACTTTCTTAACCACTTCTTCTTTTACAACAGGACAACCATTGTTTTCTTTCACACCCGGAACATCAGGACATTTATCTTCTTCGTCATTGATACCATCTTTATCTCTGTCAGGA
>CBHRAM010000147.1:0-8219 GCA_966076165.1 uncultured Chitinophagaceae bacterium | reverse complement strand
TAGCCAGTAATTTGCCTGTTTTAAAAATGAACCAGGTAGATAGGGCGGCACAGAGAATACTCCCTAACCGAAGTGATACACCGCTGGCCCAATGCAGGTTGAAAGAAGTTAAGCGGATCAGCCACCCCACCATGGGCGGATGATCGAAATGATTCCAGTCGGGTTGCACAGCATAGGTCCAGTAATACACTTCATCATTACCCAGTTCCAATAAAGAAGCGCTGATCAGTTTCAATAAAGAAACGATCAGTATCAACCATAAAACTTTTTTGCTGTATGATCGGTTCATGATAGAATAAAGGAAACACTATTTATTTTCTGTCAGAAAACGGATAGCCAGTTCATAGCCTTTTAATCCGAGGCCAAAGATACTGCCCACAGATTTACCCGATACATGCGATAAATGCCTGAAATGCTCGCGCGAATGCACGTTACTGATATGAACTTCCACCACCGGTGCTTTAATGGCCGCTATGGCATCTCCAATGGCTACAGAAGTATGGGTATAGCCCGCAGGATTCAATACAATACCGTCAACATCATAACCCACCTTTTGGAGTTCATTAATGAGTTCACCTTCCACATTGCTTTGGTAATACTGAAAATCAATTTCGGGGAAGATCCCTTTTAACACATCGAGGTATTTATCAAACGACATATTGCCGTAGATATCGGTTTCCCTTTTGCCCAGCAGGTTCAGGTTCGGGCCGTTGATGATGGCGATTTTCATTTATCTAAGATACGGGAAATTAAAAAGCCGCAGATTCACTGATTTCTTTTGAAATAAATCTGCGAATCTGCGGCAAAAAATTCTGCACCATATCTGCTATTGACCCTTCATCATCCCTACAAAATTATCAAACAGGTAACGGCTATCGTGCGGGCCTGGAGTGCTTTCGGGGTGGTATTGTACACTGAATGCCTGCCTGTCTTTTAAACGGATCCCCTCAATCGAATCATCGTTCAGATTAACGTGGGTAACTTCTACATTCGGATGATTGCGAACCGCAACAGGATCCACGCCAAAACCATGGTTCTGTGTAGTGATCTCACATTGTCCGGTAATGATATTCTTTACAGGATGGTTCAACCCCCTGTGACCGTGGTGCATTTTAAAGGTTGGAATATCGTTAGCCAATGCCAGTAACTGGTGACCCAGACAAATGCCAAAAACAGGTTTATTATCTTTCAGCAGGTCTTTTACCGTAGCCACTGCATAAGGCATCGCAGCAGGATCACCGGGGCCGTTGGAGATAAAGTATCCATCCGGGTTAAATTCTTTCAATCGCTTGAAATCCGTTTTAGCCGGGTGTACCCTTACATGCACGCCTCTTGAAACCAGGCATTCCAGAATATGTTGTTTCACACCATAATCCAGTACCGCTACTTTAATGGGTGCATTCTTATCGCCTAATTCATATTCTTCTGTAGTGCTTACGGTGCTGGCTAATTCCAGTCCATCCATATCAGGCACTTTAGCCAGCGCTGCTTTCAGATCTTCAAGATCGGTGATCTCTGTAGAAATGATACAGTTCATCGCCCCCTTGGTGCGGATATGCGCTACCAAAGCCCTTGTATCAATTCCTTCTATTGCTACAATATTGTTTGCCTGTAAATAAGCATTCAGGTCACCATCCGCCATAAAACGGCTGAACTGTTCTTCAAGGTTACGGGCGATCAGTCCATGGATCTTTACCGTACTGCTTTCCACATCTGTACTCTTTACACCGTAGTTGCCTACGTGTACATTATTCATGATCAGGATCTGGCCCGTGTAACTTGGGTCGGTAAACACTTCCTGGTAGCCCGTCATGCCGGTGTTAAAACATATTTCCCCGGTTGCCGTTCCTGTTTTTCCAAACGACTGGCCGTGAAATACATGTCCGTCTGCTAATAATAAGATCGCTGGTTGCGCCATGGTTGATATCTGTTTCAATTGCAAAAAAACTTCATCTTAGGTAAAATCCAATATATAGTTTCTCACACTCTCTCTTCCGCACAAGAAAAAAGGCATTCCGCAGAAAGCGGAATGCCTTTTATATTTCAAATAACTTTCATCGTTATTCAGCTGCTTTTTCTTCTGTAGAAGGGGTTTCTTCAGCAACAGGGGCTGCTTCTGCCGCAGCGGCTTCTGCTTTCTTAGGAGCGCGGCCACGACGGGTTTTCTTAGCTGGTTCAGCAGCTTTGTCAACACCTTTACCGTAGATCTCATTAAAGTCAACTAATTCGATCATTGCTTTCTCAGCATTATCACCCGGACGGATGCCTAATTTCAGGATCCTTGTATAACCACCCGGACGGCTGGCCACTTTAGGTCCTACTACTGTGAACAATTCTTTCACAGCGGCTTTGTCCTGCAATTCAGCAAACACCAGACGGTGGTTGTGGCTGATGGTAGCAGCAGATTCAGTTTTCTTTGTTTTGGTGATCAGCGGCTCAACGTAGGTACGCAGTGCTTTAGCTTTAGCCAAAGTGGTAACAATACGTTTGTGTGTGATCAGCTGGCTGGCCAGGTTCTGTAATAAAGCGACTCTGTGTGCTTTCTTACGACCCAGATTGTTGATTTTGTCTCCGTGTTTCATGACTTTTGTTTTTGATCTTGTACCGTGTCAGGAATTACAAGATATGAGTAAATGCTTTTGCGTTCAGCGTTATGCCTTACGCGTTCAGCTTAGTTATCTAAATTATCTAATCCCAATTTATTCAGATCCATTCCAAAGCTCAAACCTCTTTCAGTTAACACCTGCTCAATTTCAGAGAGTGATTTCTGTCCGAAGTTCCTGAACTTCATCAGGTCTTCCTGCTCGTACTGAACCAGTTCGCTCAGGCTGTTGATCTTCGCTGCTTTTAAGCAATTGAAAGCACGTACAGACAGATCGAGATCTTCCAATGGTGTTTTCAATACTTTGCGTAATTGCAGAACGTGTTCATCAACCACATCTTCTTTCTTGTCTTCTTTGTTATCGAAAGTGATGTTCTCGTCGGTGATGATCATCAGGTGCTGGATCAGGATACGTGAAGCCTGTTTAACCGCATCTTCCGGATGGATGGTTCCATCGGTAGCCACGTCTAAGATCAGTTTCTCGTAGTCAGTTCTTTGTTCCACACGGTAGTTCTCAATAGCGTATTTCACGTTCTTGATAGGTGTGTGAATAGAATCGATCGCGATGTAACCAAATACAGAATCTTTGATCTTGTTCTCTTCTGCAGGAACATAACCACGGCCTTTGGCGATGGTTAATTCAATGTCCATTTTAGAAGTGGTATCCATGGTGCAGATCACCAATTCCGGGTTCATCACCTGGAAGTTCTGTGATAATTCACCGATCATACCGGCGTTGAACTCGGTACGGCCTTTGATGGATAAAGTAATTTTTTCGTTGGCAACATCATGCTCAACGTGTTTTTTGAATCGTACCTGCTTCAGGTTCAGGATGATCTCGGTAACATCTTCTGTTACACCTTTAATGGTAGCAAATTCGTGGTCTACACCCTCGATCTTGATACCAACGATAGCAAATCCTTCCAGTGAGCTCAATAATACTCTGCGTAAAGCATTACCAATGGTCAGACCGAAGCCTGGCTCTAACGGACGAAATTCAAATTGACCTTCAAAGTCATTTGCTTTTTGTAAAACGATCTTGTCAGGTTTCTGAAAGCTTAATATGGCCATATTAAAACTTGTTTTTTACTTGTTTGTCTCCTCACCCACATGAGATGAGAAGGAAAATATGTGAATGGTGAGTTGTGAGTAGTGAGTTGTGAGTTTTATACTCACCACTCACCACTGACTATTCACTATTTAGAGTACAACTCGACGATCAATTGCTCCTTAATGTTTTCAGGAACATTCTCACGCTCAGGGAAAGTAATGAATACGCCTTTTTTCTCAGCTTCATTCCAATCCAGCCAGCTGAACTTAGGGTTCTTACCGCGGTTCTTGCTGGTTAAAGAAGAGTTATCTGCGCTTTTTGGCCTGTAAGCGATCACATCACCCGGCTTACACTGGTAAGAAGGGATGTTCATGGTTTCACCATTTACAGTGATGTGTTTGTGGTTAACCAACTGACGGGCTTCCGGACGGCTGGCTGTTAATCCTAAACGGAATACAGTATTGTCCAGACGGGCTTCCAGTAATTTGATCAGGTTTTCACCGGTAACACCTTTTAAGCGTTGAGCTTCTTCAAAGGTCTTACGGAACTGGCGCTCCAATACACCATATGTGTATTTTGCTTTTTGTTTTTCTCTTAACTGCAAAGCGTATTCACCTAATGTTTTACGCTTACGTGCTGCTCCGTGCTGGCCGGGAGGGTTGCTGTTCTTACCCAACCATTTGCCATTACCCAGAATGGGTTCGCCGAAGATTCTTGAAATTTTGGTCTTAGGACCGGTGTAACGTGCCATTTGTTTTGTTTTGTGATTTTTTAGTGACGACGTTTTATCATAAAAATCTAAAATCGATAAAACATCCTTTTATAGTCTGTGGTTTGTGGTTTGTAGTTTATGGTTGTTAGCATGAACTACAAACCACAGACTACAGACCACAGACCTAATTAAACTCTACGTTGTTTCGGAGGACGGCAACCATTGTGTGGTAAAGGGGTTACGTCTTTGATAGAAGTAACTTCGATACCTGATTGTGAAATAGAACGGATCGCACCTTCACGGCCTGACCCTGGTCCTTTTACAAATACGTCAACACGCTTTACACCTGCTTCAGAAGCTACTTTAGAAGCATCTGCTGCTGCCATCTGGGCTGCATACGGAGTATTCTTTTTAGAACCTTTAAAGCCCATTTTACCGGCGCTGCTCCAGCTGATAACCTGGCCTGATTTGTTGGTGAAAGAGATGATGATGTTGTTGAAAGTTGCAGAAATGCGTACTTCTCCGGTAGCATCTACTTTTACAACCCTTTTCTTAGCGACAGCTTTTGCACTGTTCTGCGCTTTTTGTGGTTTTGCCATTGTTCTTTTTTGAGGTGGTCTTTAACAATAAAAAATCCCGCTTCGGGGAACCGGGCACTCTCCTTCCTGTTTCGCAGGAGATCCAAGTGCATCGGATTTTGAAATTTTGGAATTGGGAAATTTTGGAATTTGACAACCAAAATTTCCCAAGCCAATATTATCAATTACTTCTTAGCAACTTTTTTCTTGCCCGCAACCGTCTTACGTTTACCTTTTCTGGTACGGCTGTTGGTTTTGGTACGCTGTCCGCGAACGGGTAATCCTTTACGGTGACGCAGGCCACGGTAACAGGCGATATCCAATAAGCGTTTAATGCTCATAGAAACCTCACTACGCAAAGCACCTTCTACTTTGAACTCGGTGTTAATAATGTTACGGATAGCACCTTGCTCCTCATCGTTCCATTGGTTTACTTTCTTATCCCAATCAATACCAGCCTTGGTTAAGATATACTGAGCAGTTGAGCGACCGATACCAAAAATATAGGTCAGACCAATTTCGCCTCTTTTGTTTTTTGGTAAGTCAATACCGGCAATACGAGCCATATTCTGATTTTAGTTTTATACTGTTTGTTTAGCGGTCAATTTCGAAATTTCCCAATTTCAAAATCTCCCAATTGAATTACCCCTGACGCTGCTTAAAGCGGGGATTCTTTTTGTTGATCACAAATAATTTGCCCTTCCTCTTCACGATCTTGCAATCAACGCTGCGTTTTTTAATGGAAGCTCTAACTTTCATTGTTTGGTTTTTTATCAGTTCCTGCTTCGGCGTTCAGCGTTATGCGTTCAGCGTTCAGCGTTAAAAAATTATTTATAACGGAAAATGATCCTTCCCCTGCTCAAATCGTATGGACTCATCTCAACACCCACTTTATCACCCGGCAGAATCCTGATATAGTGCATCCGCATTTTACCTGAGATGGTGGCCAGTATTTCATGCCCATTTTCCAATTTCACCCTGAACATCGCATTGCTCAAGGCTTCCAGAATAACGCCATCTTGTTTAATCAGTGGTTGTTTCGACATACAATTTTTGGGGCTGCAAAGATATAAAATTGCGAGCGGAATAAGAAAAATTAGTGGAAAAAATTCTCGAAAATGTGGAAAAACCTTCCATTTGGGGGCTAAACCGGGGCAAATATAGCCCAATCCGGCCTAATTGAAGAGGTTAACCGGTAAAATCAGCTCCCAAACATTGGGCTGGGTGGTACCCCGGAACTCATTATCAATCAATCGGCTGTACCGGATCCCGAAGGTTACGGGCTGCTGGTTCCACCAACGGGTATCGAAAAACAGCTCCGTTCCCACTGTTTTAAAGGGATAAGTGATACCGGTACGCAGGCTTTTGCCCTGAGTATAGTCGAAGAACAGGTTTGACCGGATCCGGAGGAAGTAAACGATATTGCCAAAGCCCCAATCGGGGAATGCCAGCGGGAAATGATAGTTGGCCCCTATCCGCCACATCCGGGGAAAGTCCACGGCCTGGTAGCCACGGGCAAAGGGGAAATTATTGGAAAACAGGTATTGTTGTGCCGTATCACGACTCTGAAAAGCGGCAGTGAGCACCAGGCTGTGGTTATTGGCCAATCCCGGCAGGTAAAACGAGCCGCTTGCCAAAAACTGGTTGGCGGTATACTTATTTACGATGCTTTTATATTGCAGCACCAGGGTTTGTCCCAGATGCGGATAGATCTGCTGCACCGATTTCTGGATCTGCGATGAATAGGCGATCCTTGAGTTCAGGTAATTGATGTTACGGTCCGTAAACAGCTTTTGCGCCAGCCCTGTCCAGCTTACCCGCTCTGTATTATAGGTAGATGATAAGGTGAGATAGCGGTAAGACTTCCCTCCCGTAAGGTTCAAAGGCAATTGAAGCCCGGCATACCCTACCAACTCATTCCAGTTTACCACCGTGTCTTTATTCAGCGCACCGCTTCTCCCCCAGTTCTGGCTTACACCAAAGACCGGTTGCAGAAAGCTGCCTCCAAACACCCCATTGTAACCGATCTTGCTGCTGCCTTCATTTTGATTATAGGTGTAGGCGATCTCGGATTGTAAGGTGTTCAGGATATTCTGTCCATATAAAGTAAGAGAATACTCAGGCTGCTCATAATAAGGACGGAAACTATGCAGGTTGAGAACATGAAAAGACTTGGGGTATTTGCTTACTGTATAGGGTTGAACTGAGAGATGATCCAGTGCAACGTGATCTGCTTTTTGAAATGCATCGTCAATATATAAGTCGGCGAGCTCATCTTTGATCTCCACCCGTTCCCATTTGGGTTGAAAGGATGCCAAACGGAATCCATCAGCCGTAAAAGCCGATCCGGTCAGTTTACCATCGGGTTCTAAACATGCCTGGTAGATCCCGGTGGAATAAGAAGCCAGCCTGAACGGACCCTTTCGTTCTTTTCCGTCAATGATGGCCCAGATCTCATCGCGGCCTTGATAAGTGGTGGTGAATAATAAAGTATCTCCCTGCACCTGCAGAAAACCAATGATGCGGTTACTGAAGGGTAAGAGTGTTTCTGTCTTGCCGCCACGGGTATTGATTTTATTCAGCGACATCTCCCCAGCGTCATTGCGGGACGCCCAGTAAACATATTCATCCGATTTTGAGAATTTAGGATAAGAAGACACCTTTTGGGGCTCCCGGGTTGTATGGATCACCTGTCCATCTTCACTATTCAGCAGCACCAGGGAAGCCGTATCGGTTTCATTGGTAACTGCAACAATAAGCTTCCCATCATGAGAGATATCGGGAGAGAAATATTTTGTACGGGATAAAACCTGCTTCTCCTCACCTGTTTCCGCATTCAATAATTGTAAAGAATGAAACTCACGGTTACCCCAACGTGCATCGGGTTGATAGGCGGCATATACGATCTTACCATTGTTGTAAGAAAAATAATCATCATCAGAGATCGCTTTTACAGATAGTTTTTCTTCTGACCTGTCTGCATGTACTTTATAAAATGCAGGAATGGCACGTGCGGATCTTTTTAAAACGATCCGGGATCCATCGGCAGTAGCGTAGGGATATTTATAATGAACCACATCATTTTTAATCACGGGTGTAAGCCAATCCACTTTTTCATCCCCTGCCTGTTTCCATTGCTGCTGATAATAGGCAAGGGCATCGTTCACAAACTGATCATAGGCAATACCTGTGTATTTTTTTAACGCACCCTGAAAGGGATAGAACAGGGGTTTGAAACGAACCGCATCATCAGTGATCTTTCGCCAGATATCATCA
>CBHRAM010000146.1:0-8221 GCA_966076165.1 uncultured Chitinophagaceae bacterium | reverse complement strand
TTGGAGAAGACATTCTGTTTCAACATGAATTTCTCATCACCCAATCTCCATGCTGCAGCAACAGATGGAAAGAATGCCCATTTGTTTCCTTCCGCCAGTTGAGAAGCTCCATCAGAACGGCCGGTAACGGTTAATAAGTATTTGTCATCGTAAGAATAGTTCAAACGGCCCATATAAGAAGATAAGGTACGCTCCACCAGTGAGCTTCCCTGTGCAGTGATCGTTCCTGTGTTCAATGCATACCAGTAAGAATCATAGGGCAGGTCCTTGACAGCGATGGTTGTTAACTCATCTCTCTGGTAGAAACCACTCTGTAAGGCAGTTGCTTCAAATTTGTGTTTTTTGATATCCAGTTTATAGGTAAGGATATTATCAATGGTATAGTTAGCCGTTTTCCTGTTATCCAGCTGTGTTCTGGGTTTGGTACCGATCTGAGATTTTGACCATAAACCTCTCCAGTCTCCGATCTGCTGTGTATTATAGGAAGCAGAAAGCGATGACCTGAAAGTCAACCCTTTCACTAGAGCCACTTCTGCATACGCATTGGTGATAGCGGATATGGTTGTTGTCTGAAGTTTCGATTGCGTAGGATCAATATCCAGCATAGGATTGGGAACCTGCTTATCGTTAATACCCATCCACACAGCATATCCTTTAAAATTAATATCACCATTCTGACTGGGATTTGTGAGGTCGTTATAGAACACAGTACCTGTAGGCCTTGCCCTGAAAGCACCTCGCAGTGATTCCTGGGAACCCCAGTTCTGATCACTATAGGTAACATAAGAAGTAAATCCTACTTTAACACGCTCCCCAACTTTGCTATCCAGGCCGGCATTCATGTTATAACGTTTATACCCCGTATACAATACATTTCCGTTCTCATTTAAGTAACAGGCAGAAAAACGATAGGTTGTTTTATCACTACCACCGGAAACGCTGATATTATGACTCGTCTGAAGACCTGGATCTGTTGCCAGCTCAGCCCAATCGGTTGTTTTATTCGCATCAATATTTGCCTGCTCTGCAATGGTAAATACCGTACCGGTAAGTCCTGCAGCAATACGGTCTGTATACGTGAGTTTATAATATTGTGCTGTGTTCATCAGTTTAGGAACATGAGCGAGATATTTAACACCCACATACCCGTCATAACTGACTTTGGGTTTTCCGGCAACACCTTTCTTGGTCGTAATGATCACAACGCCATTGGCACCGCGGGCTCCGTAAATAGAGGTTGAAGAGGCATCCTTAAGAATATCCATTGACTGGATATCGTTCGGATTGAGGTTATTGATATCTCCTCCCATCAAACCATCAATTACGATCAAAGGCTGTGTAGAGTTATTGATTGTGTTCTCACCTCTGAGGGTGATATTATAAGGAGCACCCGGCCGGTTACTGGCTTTGGTTACTGTGGCTCCTGCTACCTGTCCCTGGATAGCTTTGGCAGCCATCGTTGGATTAGCGCGAACAATGTCTTTTGACTGAACAGAGGAGAGTGCGCCTGTGAGATCACGTTTTCTTCTTTCGCCATAACCCACCACTACAATATCATCTAAGGCTTTTGTTTCTGCAACAAGATTAATTGACAGGTTAGACTGGTTGCCTACACCTACTTCCTGTGTAGCAAATCCTACTGAAGCAATTACCAACACCGTATTTCCTTTGGAAGGTATGCTGATGATGAACTTTCCATCAGCATCTGTAACTGCGCCTTTATTGACACCCTTAATCGAAACACTCGCACCACTGAGTGGGGTGCCGTTTTCATTACTGACTACCCGACCCGTAACCTGACGGTTTTGTGCCCAGGCGAAACTTGCTACCCAACATAGCAAGGTTGTAAGAAGAATAAATTTTCTCATAATGGCAAATTTTGGTTTAAGCAATTGATAGTCGTGGTCGTTCAACTCTTATAGAGTTTTGGCAATCACAGACTAAACATAGTTAAATCCTTTTAGTAAAACGTTTAAACTATGCTTAAAAATTACGAAAACGATTTCGGTGGGGTTGTGTTTTTCGTACACATTTGGTCGATAACAAATTGATTATCAACAGCTAATTTAGATGAGAATTTCATGCATATATATAGTAACCACTGCTGTCAGCCCCAATCTGGGGCCTGGGGGTAAAAATTCGCACAAAACGTCGGGTTTTGATAGGCGGGGAATAAGAAAGCAGGAGGTTATGAGAGGTTTCTGCGAGGATCATTCCCCTACAAAGAACCTCTTTTTAGGATCTTGAAAGGGTTTCTCACCTGTCTGAATTCATTCTTCAGGATCAGGTTGGCAGCCGTTTGCCCCATCTGCTCAAAATCGGTACTGATCACCGTGATATCGAGCAGGTCTTTTAATTCTGTTTCATTAAAGGAAATGATACCGATATCCTTTCCAAGTTTATAAGAAGTGTTTTTTAATTTTTTCATCAGCACTGCCAGATGGTCGTCGGTGATCACGATATACACCATCCCTTTGGTAAGCTGCAAACTATCCGCATCCTTTACCAGTGTAAATGTTTTATCGTTTTCCTTACCAAACTGCGATAGACCCTGGGCTATCTCAGGCGGATGGTTACTGTGTTCAGGAAGCACCAGTGTGATTCCCTTATATTTTTTTACCAGGTCCTTTGCCGTTGATAAAGCATCATAAATATCTCTTTTGAAATCCTGGCTTACCGAGATATTCTCTTTCATCTCGGGAATGGCCTTATCAAGAATCACCAGTTCATTCACCGGGATCCGCTTTACCTGCTTCATCCAGGATTCTTTTTTCAGGTTCAGTTCAAAATGCGGCATCAGTACATAATAACTGTACTTACCCAGATGGGTATCGAGGATATCTTTCAGCACCAATGGATTGTAATGATGGATCTGCAGGTCAACCACAGCCTTATTACCCAGTGTTTTCAAAAAACTGTAATAGATAATTCTTTTGTAAGAGCTGATCTTATTGAGGATGAAAAGGATCTTGATCTTTTTTTCTTTCTTACCTACCACATAATAGCCTTTCCCGTTAACACCGGTAATATAGCCCTGCTTCTTCAGTTCTTTATAGGCACGCTCAGCCGTATCGCGTGCTACCGAAAAACGTTCACTGAAGATATTAATAGAAGGAAGGGACTCCTCCTTTTTTAAAGTTCCTTTATCGATCTGCCTGCTGATCTGTTTGGCAATCTGCAGGTAGATCTGTGTTTTATTTTTACGGTCGATTTTAATATTTTCCAGCATCGTCGTTTCTGTATTTATCTAACCAAATCTATTACAGAAATCGTAATAAAAAGTTCACACTTACAAATATTCCTTTTAAAGGCGATGGCCGCGTTTATCACGCAGCCATCGGTGTTTACTCATTGATCTTTTGAATTCTATTATATTTTGATCGCCCATTCGTTCAACATGGGCCTGCCAAGCAGTGTATTGGCTTCTGCATCATTTTTAAACAGTTCTTTCTTAGGATCCCATTCCAGCCTGCGTTTCAGCTGATAAGCGATATTACCGATATTACAAACTGTGGCTGTACGCTGACCCGTTTCCACATCGCAGACCGGACGGGTACGTTTACGCATGGCGTTCAGGAAATCCTTATAGTGGTCTTCACTTCTGTATACATGCTTTTCCGTTTCGCCGATCACCTGATCTTTTAAGGTGGCGGGATTGGTTTCCAGTTTGCCACGTGCCACTTTAAGCCATCTGCCTTCTGTTCCTTCAAAATGAATGGCATTGTTCCACTCCCATTTCTCGTGGGTCATGGTAATACCATTGGCATAACGATACGTAAGGAAAGGATGTTCCCCTCCATCCGGTGCGATCACTTCTACGGGCCCGCTGTTATCCATATCCAATGCCCACTGTACAATATCAAACATATGCGCACCCCAATCTGTTACCATACCGCCGCCAAACTCTTTGTAATTACGCCAGTTCGGATATACATCTTTGGAAATAGGTGGTGCCAGTTCTGCGTTGAAATTGGCATGTGCATTCGGGCCCAACCATTTTGTCCAGTCCAGTCCTTCCGGTATAGGCTCTGCAGCCAGATCGTATGGCTTAGGTGGCGGGCCTACATTTACTTTGATCGATTTTACCGGGCCGATATATCCGTTGCGGATCAGTTCAGCTGCCTGCCTGAATTCATTCCAGGATCTTTGCATACTACCTGTTTGGAACACACGGTTGTATTTTCGGGTAGCATTCACCATTGCACGGCCTTCGCGCACTGTTAATGCCATAGGTTTCTCACAATAAATATCTTTTCCGGCTTCTGCTGCACGAACAGCCGCAGCTGCATGCCAGTGATCGGGCAGGGCGATCACTACGGCATCCACATCTTTGCGTGATAAGATCTCTCTGAAATCGTTATAGACTGAAATATCTGAATAAGCACCCAGTTGCGGGCTCTTTGCATACGTAGCTTTGATCTGTTCGATAGCCAGATCTGATTTGGCCTTATACACTTCACTCATGGCCACAAAGCGGATCTGCTCTGTTTTTAAGAAATAGGAAGAAAGGATCTTACCCTGTTTACCGGTACCGATCAATCCCAGGTTGATGATATCACTGGGCGCAGTATACAGTAAACCGTTTTGTCCTTTCCCGCCCAGAACATACCTGGGCACGATCATGAATGCGGCAAGGGCTTTGGCAGTGGTACCCACAAAATTCCTTCTTGAAACAGAACCTGTTTTTTCTTTTTTCATTTGCAATCGAATTTGAGAAGCATAAATTAATACTATTTCCGTTATAAAAACAGGAACTGTTTAATCGCAGTCAATATCACAATCAAAAAAATCACGAAAACGATTTCGGGGAAGGATGCTTAGAGAACCTGGTTAAATTCGAGTCTTTCCCCATCCGGACCAAGGATATTAAAATACTTACAGCCCCTCTTCCAGAAAGATAAGAATACGGGAGCTTCTTCCAAAATAGGGTAACCATTTTCTTTCAGCAAGGCAAAGCTTGCATCAATATCATCCACATCAAATGCTATATGATCGATACGACCATGGTTACGGGTGCGGATCTCTGTCAGCTGTTTTTCGGGAAGCTGATAGATCTCGATCAGTATCTTTCCATGCTGCATCATAATGCAGGTGCCTGTATCTCCATCCAAGACAAACCCGGATTCCATTACATTGCTGAAACCCAATCTTGCATAAAATGCTTCAGACACACGGATATCAGTTACCGGTATACCGATATGTTGGAGGTGATTGATCCTGATGGGTACCGATTTGTTCATACAATAATTTTAAGACAGGGTTACCATGGCTTTGATCACGCCATTGGCAGGATCGAGCCAGCTTTCGAATGTATCTTTTATTTTATCAAATGTTGTGCGGTGAGTGATATAGGTAGCCGGATCTACCTGTTTGTTTTTGATCGAACGGATCACATGCTCGAAATCTGCACGGGTTGCATTGCGGCTGCTCATAAGGGTGGCTTCGCGTTTATGAAATTCCGGGTGACTCACCACGATCTCTCCTTTTTGTAACCCGATCAATACATACCGGCCGGCATGAGCCATATAAGAGAATGCCTGATTAATCGCTTTAAGATTTCCTGTTGCATCAATCACTACTGAAGGCATATCACCATGGGTGATCTCGCTAATCTTTTCCATAGCATCCTCAGTGGATGGATTTACACCATACTGCGCCAATGACCTGTCTTTGCAAAATTGTAAACGGCTATCGTTGATATCCATTGCGATTACTTTGCCGCCGGCTATCCTCGCAAACTCCATAGTACCCAGTCCTATCGGTCCTGCCCCGATCACCAATATAAATTCTCCCGGTTTTACATCCGCTCTTCTGATCCCATGTGCTCCTATGGCAAGTGGTTCGATCAATGCCAGTTCATCAAGGCTTAAGCCATTGCTATGTACTAAACTGTAATCGGGTACTGACAGGTATTCAACCATCCCTCCATCCACATGCACACCACTCACTTTCAGATCTGTACAACAATTGGGTCTGCTATTTCTGCAGGCAATACAATGCCCACAATTAAAATAGGGTATAAAAGTTACGTGTTCACCAATGGTAAACCCTTCTGCTTTTGTATCAACAATTTCTGCAGCCAGTTCATGGCCAAGGATTCGTGGATAACTGAAATAAGGTTGTGTACCTTCAAAAGCATGCAGATCGGTACCACAGATGCCGATGCGTTTGATCTGTAACAAAGTATATCCATCCTTTGCCAGAGGTGCATCTATGTTGGCATAATCAAATTGCCTTGGTTGTGTGCAGATAAGGGTTTTCATAATAAGTTTCTTTCAGATATCATCCGGAAAACAGATGCCTGTTTATCAAATAAAAAACATGATCACCATTCCAGTTTTAAAAGAGAAACGGCTTGTCTTGGTAAAGAAATCTGTATTCCGGCTTCCCCGGACCTCGTATTTATTTTTCGTACACTCCCATTTGTTTGAAGCAGTCCTGCTTTTTCAAGTGCTGCGATCTGTTGTGCATCCGGGTTTTGCGGCATGCCCATTTTTTTCCATACTTCATAAGAATTACTATGCTCCTTATCTATCCTGAATTCTGTAACAGTAACTTTTTTAGCAGGTATATGCGTAATAACGATATCAACAGCTTCAGCTGGTGATTGTTGATCTTCATCATGGTAATTCCAAACCATAACAGCAGATGATCTTTTCTCTTTTGAAGCAAGGGCACCTATATCGGTCTGTTTTCTTATTCCGGAATCAATGATATGCTGCAATAAATATTTACGGTTACTCTCTGTCTCTATCTGAACGCCTTTCATCATTCCGAACATCCGGAATACATTCAGTACCGGTTTATCAACACCATTAGTGGCCAGATCACGGAAACCGTAGAACCAGGGCTGGTTCTCAAACTCGAAGGACCATGAAACAGCACCCACGAGGTTTGCCTGGTACTGATCTGCCAATTCATATTTCCGCGCAAACGAAGCAGCCGTATAACTTGAATACATGGTTCCATTACGGTAAGCATTGGAAGGATTGGTAGCCATACCACAAGCGGCGCAGCCTTCAGGATCTGATTCGCCAACGATCAGAGGCAGATTCCTGGTTTCTGGAAAAGAAGCTGCCATTTTCATTCCGGCTGCAATATCACGAAGTTGAGGCGCCATATTCATCCAGACCACTCCGTCTTTTAAAGCAGGGCTACCCTTCGCATGAAATAAAAATGCATCCAGCGGAGAACCCGTTTTTCCGGTTGCAAAATTTTGTTCATACAGGCAATGTTTGATAAATGCCTGCATAAATTTTACAGCACCTGCCGAAGAAGTTCCGGCAATATCCAAACCACCGATCCTTGCTGTTGGCAAAGCTTTCTTTACACCATCAGCTGCGTAATCATATAATTTAAAGAACTCTTCCTGTGTTCCTTTCCAATAACCGTTGGGTTCATTCCATACTTCCCAATACCAGGTTTCCACTTCCTGCTTACCATATCGTTCAACAGCATGTTTTACCCACTGATAAACCAGTTCACGCCATTTGTTATAATCTTTGGGTGGATAGGCCCAGCCTGTTATGATATTCGTATAGGGCTCTCCCGGCTTCCATGTGTGTTGATAGGGAGTTGGATGCGTTGATAAGGCTTCCGGCATAAACCCGATCTGCGCAAGGGGTTTCATACCGCGTTGTATATACGCATCAAAAATGCTGTCGATGATTCGCCAGTAATAGATGGGGTTACCATTCGCATCTTCTGTATAAGCATTGGTAGACCCCCATTTTAAAGCTGCTGTGCCATCACCCGTGCATAAAAGATTATGCGTTCTCATATATACAGGAACGGGACTTAATGCAGCCAACTCAGACAATAATTTCTTCCCATCCTTCATATAAGTATAATTGGGCTCATCATGCCCAAACCATGCCCAGATGGGAACCATGGGGCCTTTTTCTTTTGAGAGGTCAATGTTGATCTTGGCAGGCTCTGCTATTTTCTGGCCATCCGCATACACAAAACTCAGCACCGAGACAAAAAATAAACAGGCAATTATTCGTGAATGCATGGTAAAAATTATTAATAACTATGCTTGTCTGTAAGATAGAATATACAACTGATGACACTTATTTAATAACGCTCAATTCATACCCTTTCCCCTTCTCTGTTAAGAAAGATACCGTATAGCCAATGGTTGATTTTTCAGTTTTCGCAGTTACTCCTTTTATCACAACCGGGTTATTAGTTCTTATGACCAGTTTACCTCCATTCCTGG
>CBHRAM010000145.1:0-8309 GCA_966076165.1 uncultured Chitinophagaceae bacterium | reverse complement strand
TGACAGGGATGTTCATTTTCCGGGCGCGCCCGCCACATTTAAACCTTCTACTGTTACCAAACTCGGTTTACAAAAGCTGACAGATATCCACCTTCGCTCCCATCTGGATTTTGAAGCGGAAGAGAACGGGGATATTGCAAGGGTGTATATATTTTCAGCCATTGCATTGATTATTTTATTGATCGCCTGTATCAATTATATGAATCTTTCCACGGCAAGGTCAACCCTTCGTGCAAAAGAGATCGGTATCAGAAAAGTAGCCGGTGCCAATAAACCGGAATTGATCGCGCAGTTTTTAAGTGAGTCTGTCATGATCGCGTGGATCTCCATGGGATTGGCCATTCTGGCTACCTGGCTGATCATCCCTTCCTTAAATAAATTATCCGGCTTACAGCTTTCCGCGAACCTGTTGTTCGAATGGAAATGGATCCTGCCGGTACTGTTGGTTCCTTTTGTGGTGGGTATTGTATCCGGTATCTATCCTGCATTGTTCATGTCATCGTTCCAGCCGGTAAAAACATTGAAAGGTTTGTTCCGTGTAGGTGGCAGAAGTATTTCTTTCCGCAAAGTATTGGTGGTATCTCAATTCGGGATCTCGATCGTGTTGATCATTACTACGGCCATCGTATTTCAGCAGCTGCGGTATATGCAACAGGCCAAGCTGGGCTATAACAAAGATCATGTAGCGGTACTGCCCTATTATTTTACTAACGAGAGCCAATACGATGCATTCAGAAACGAGCTGTTAAGCAATGCCTCCATAAAAAACCTCGCCCGATCCTCAAGAATTCCAACGGGCAGGTTACTTGATTCGCAAAATGCCTCTTCAGAATCAGGCGATTCATTACAGCCTGTTACGACCGAATTAAAATACCTCGCTACTGATCATGATTTTATTCCCGCTTATGATATCCAGATGGCGGCCGGCAGAAGTTTCTCCAGATCTTTTACCACCGATACCACGGCATTTGTGATGAATGAGGCAACGGTAAGAACGCTCGGATGGAAATCGAATGAAGCGGCCATTGGCAAAAATTTCATGTACGGAGGCGTAAAGGGAAAAGTGATCGGCGTTGTAAAAGATTTTCACTTTGAATCGATGCACCAGCGTATTGTGCCGATCGTGATGACCTTACCTAAATCCAATCAAGCCACGTTTTACAATGTGTTATCTGTAAAAATCGGTGGCAGCAACCTGGGAGCGGCACTGGGCGCCATTGAAACCATCTGGAAAAAATATCTCCCAGAAATGCCTTTCGAATCTAATTTTCTGGATGATAATTTCAACAAACTCTATCAATCAGAAGAAAGACAGGGCTCGCTCTTCACCATCTTTGCCTGCATTGCCATTTTCATTGCCTGTTTAGGGTTATTGGGTCTATCTTCTTTTGCCATTACCCAGCGTATCAAAGAGATCGGGATCCGCAAAGTATTGGGGGCAAGTGCCGGAACCATTGTGGTATTATTATCCAAAGATTTTTTAAAACTGGTATTGATCGCAGCCGTGATCGCCTTCCCCATTGCCTGGTATGCCATGCATGAATGGCTGGCAGACTTCGCTTACCGCATCACCATCAGCTGGTGGATCTTTATTGTGGCCGGAATCATTGCCGCCTGCATTGCCCTGATCACCGTAAGCACCATGGCCATCAAAGCCGCATTAAGTAACCCTGTAAAAAGTTTGAGAACGGAGTAGACCATAGTCGATAGACCATGGTCCATGGACTATGGTCTACCAATCACCCTTACTAATTATATACAAAGTACACCCTATGATAAAGAACTACATCAAAATCGCCTGGCGTAACCTGATGAAGAATAAAACCTTTTCTTTCATCAATATATTCGGCTTATCGATCGGCCTTACCTGTTGTTTATTGATAGCCTTATACCTGAATTATGAATTAAGCTATGATCAGCAACATCCGGATAGCAAGAATATCTACCAGTTAGGAACCATTTTTGTGAGAGAGAAAGAAGAACATGCCATGCCCAATACACCGGCTCCTATGGCAAACATGATGCAGCAGGAATTTCCCGAGATCGAAGAAACGGTTCGTTTACTGGGTTTATTCGGAGAGGACAAAACCCTGCTTCGTTATAATGAGCAGAACAATGCTGCGGTTTCTTTTTACGAAAACAAAGGCTATCTCACCGACCCTGCTTTTTTCCGTTTCTTTAAATACAATTTTACGGAAGGAGATGCCGCACACGCATTAGACAATCCCAATACCGTTGTATTAAGCGAAGAGATCGCTAAAAAATTATTTGGCAAACAACCGGCACTTAACAAAGTGATCCATGTAAGCAGCGGCACCAATGGTGAGAATGATGTAACGGTTACAGGTGTATTCAAACCTTCTCTTGCCCCATCACATATCAACGGCCGGTTCTTTATGGCATTTAAAGGCGGAGCCATGGAGCAATATAGTCTCAGGTCGAACAACCTTGCGTACAATAATATGTTCTTCACCTATCTCAAACTGAAGAATGGTGCAGATGCCGGTAAACTCGAAGCTAAATTTCCTGCCTTTATTACCAAATATGCAGGCAATGACCTGAAAAATGCCGGGTTTTATAAAAAGCAATACCTCACCCCGCTTACCGAGATCCATTTGAGCGGTAAATCAAAGGACAATGTAACCTCTCCGGGCAGCATGACCTATTTATACATCCTCGGTTCTATCGCATTGTTTGCCTTGCTGATTGCCTGCATCAATTTCATGAACCTTTCCACCGCGCGTTCTTCCAAACGTTCCACCGAAGTAGGGATCCGAAAAGTATTGGGTGCCGGCAAAGGTTCTTTAATAAGCCAGTTTCTGGGAGAATCGCTTTTAATGAGTATGATCGCATTTGCTTTTGCAATCGTATTCACGCTCTTATGTTTACCGGCATTCTCTGCAGCATCCGGAAAAGACCTGTACCTCTCACTCACAGAACATGCATGGATCCTTGCCGGGTTCTTTGTGTTGTCTATTCTGACCGGTTTTATTGCGGGCATCTACCCTGCTTTTTATCTTTCCTCTTTCAAACCTGTACGGATCTTAAAAAGCAAATTTTCCAGTTCTTTGGCTGCCGTCTCGGTAAGAAAAGGATTGGTCGTGTTCCAGTTCATCATTTCTGGCATTCTCATTATTTCATCGGTAGTGATTTCGAGCCAGATGCGCTATATGCGTTCCAAGGATCTTGGTTTCAGCAAGGATCAGGAGATCGTGATCCCTTTCAGAAGTAAAACAGCCAGAGAAACCTATACTTCTCTAAAAACAGAATTGACAAAATTATCTGATGTCAGATCGGTTGGTGCTTCTACCTATTATCCGGGCATTTTTAACCCAAGCGACATGAGTATCTACAAAGAAGGAAGCAATGTGAACAATGCCCAGGTAGCAAAAATCAATAATGTTGACGAAACCTTTATACAAACACTCAATATCAAATTACTGGCCGGACGTTTATTCTCCAAAGAATTCCCCGGAGATACAGCAAACGGCATCATTCTGAATGAAGAAGCCATCACCAAAATGGGCTTTGCCAGTCCGCAGGAAGCCGCCGGCAAGACCATCTATAATATTCGTTCAGCTCCACTGAAAATTGTAGGGGTTGTCAAGAATTTTCATTTCGAAGACCTGCAAAGGCCTATCACGCCTTATGGTTTTGGTTTGAATAACAGAAGTGATTATCAATACCTGATCGTTCATGCCAATACTACTGATATGGCATCGCTGATCGGTAATATCTCAAAAACATGGCAGAAACTCAATCCATCTGAACCTCTGGAGTATAATTTTCTGGATGAACAGTTCCAGAAAAATTACCAGGCGCAGGATAGGTTGGCAGATATTGTTAAATACTTTACCATCATTGCCATCCTGATCTCCTGCCTGGGTCTATTCGGTCTTGCCGCATTCAGTGCCGAACAAAGAACCAAAGAGATCGGGATCCGGAAAGTATTGGGTGCCAGTGTTCCCAATCTCGTGTTATTGATCTCTAAAGATTTTATCAAACTTGTATTGATCGCTGTGGTACTGGCTTCACCCGTTGCCTGGTATATCATGAACAAATGGTTACAGGATTTTGCTTACAGAACCAGTATCGGCTGGACTGTGTTTGCACTATCAGCATCCATAGCCTTTCTGATCGCCTTTGTAACAGTAAGTACCCAGGCCATCAGGGCAGCTTTGAGTAATCCGGTTAAGAGTTTGAGAACAGAATAATTTTCGTGAGACGTGAGTAGTGAGTAGTGAGTGAAGCCTTTTACTCACTACTCACTACTCACGCTAAGAGGTGTCCGAAAACGAACACTTTTTGTCCAATATCGAACAATTGTAATGACCAAAAGGCCCGAAATGCCTGTAAATAGAGGCAAATTGGGAATGGCACAGGATTTGGATAATTTCAACCAGAAAAACAAAAGGTATGATCAGTCTGCAGAAAATCTATAAATGGCATAACAACGGTAATAACCGGGTATTCATTTTAAAGGATATCAACCTGACGATTGAAGAAGGTGCTTTCATTTCCATCATGGGCCCTTCCGGATCGGGTAAATCCACTTTACTGAATATCATCGGTATGCTTGACGAGCCTTCAGAAGGTAAATATGATTTTCTTGGTCAGGATGTGTATACCATCAAAGAAAGACAACGTTCAGAATTGTATAAGCAGAATATCGGTTTTGTTTTCCAGGCTTATCACCTGATCGATGAGCTGACTGTTTACGAAAATATTGAGACCCCGCTCTTATACCAAAGCATTAAAACATCCGAGCGCCAGGCAATTGTTGCTGATATTTTAGACAGGTTCCAGATCGTAGGTAAGAAAGACCTCTTCCCTTCGCAATTATCCGGCGGACAACAGCAACTGGTAGGTATTGCAAGGGCGTTGGTGGCTAAGCCCAAATTATTACTGGCTGATGAGCCCACCGGTAACCTCAATTCCAAACAGGGCGAGGATATCATGGAACTGTTCAAAAAGATCAATGAAGAAGATGGCGTAACGATCATTCAGGTTACCCATTCAGAAAAAAATGCAGCTTACGGAAAACGGATCATCCATCTGCTGGATGGTATGGTTGAGAAAAAATAATTATCGCACAAATCAGTATATGAAAAATCGAATCTTAGGTTTTGTATTTGTAACAGCATTCTTGTTTAGCATTCCCTCCCTGTATGCACAGGTAACAGAGCTCACTTTAAAACAATGCGTAGAAACCGCTATTGCCAATAATCTGCAGGTTCGCCAGTCGGAGTACCAGGCACAATCAGATAAAGCAACCCTGAACCAGGCAAAGGGCAACCAACTGCCTTTTATCAGCGGCAATATCAATCATGGTATTAACCAGGGAAGAAGTATTGATCCGTATACCAATACCTATGCCAACCAACAGATCAATTTTGCCAACTACTCTATCAATACCGGTATTACCATCTGGAACGGTTCTTCCATACGCAACAATATCAAACAGAATGAACTGAATGCCAAAGCCAGTGAAATGGATTGGCAGCAGGCAAAAGACAATATCACCATCAATGTAATTCTCGCCTATCTGCAGGTATTAAGCACCCAGGAACAATTGAACATTGCTAAAAATCAGGTGTCGGTTACAAAGAACCAGGTAGAACGACTGGATATATTGAATAAAGATGGTGCCATTGCCCCTTCGGTATATTATGATCTGAAAGGACAATTATCGGGTGATGAGCTGAGCGTGATCAATTTGAAGAACAGCCTGGAATCTGCTAAACTGAGTCTTTCGCAATTAATGAATGTGCCTTATAATACCAATGTACAGCTGGAAAACATCGATAGTAAATTAACCCCCATCTTATACGATGGTACAGCTGATAATATTTACCAGACAGCCTCACAACAACTGGCATTTATCAAAGCAGCTGAATTCCGCAAACAAAGTGCTGCCAAAAGATTACTCACTGCTAAAGCACAATTATTACCTACACTCAGTTTCAACGGAGGCTTTGGCACAAATTACTCAAGCGTAGCCAATCGTCAGGAATTCATCAATTCAACCGATGTGGCCACCAGCAGTTATGTAAATGTAGCCGGCAGTAAATTATCGGTATTTGCCCCGCAAAATAATTACCAGACGCAGAAGATCAGTTATGGTGATCAGTGGACCAATAACCTCAACTCCTCACTGAGTATCGGTTTGCAGGTTCCGATCCTCAATGGCCTTCAGGCAAGAAGCCGCGTGAACCAGGCAAAGATCGTCGAGAAGCGCACCAGCTTTGAAGCGGAGACGGTTAAGACACAATTAAGACAGGCTGTAGACCAGGCTTATATCAACATGAACAGCGCTTTTGAAAGATACCAGGCACTGGCGAGGCAGTTGGATGATTTCACAAAATCTTTTAAAGCCGCAGAAGTCCGTTTTAATTCCGGGGTAAACACTTCTGTAGAATACCTGATCGCTAAAAACAATGTTGACCGTACCAATGCCAATTTTGTTGCGGCGAAATATGATTACCTGCTGCGATCTAAAGTATTGGACTTCTATCAGGGTAAACAACTCTGGTAAGCTATCCTTGCGCAACCTTGCTCCTTCGCGTCTTTGCGGTTAAGAAAAGGATTAACCGCAAAGTCGCAAGGGCACGAAGTTTCGCGAACGGTATTTACAACACTTCCTATTTCTTTTTTAATAGTACCATCTGGCCCATATGATAGGCATCATGCTGCAAACACCCCATCAGCAACTGGTAATAAGTTTGCCCTTCTTTGGGTGAAGCAGTATCCAGTTGGGTTTCATCAAATGCTTTGATGGCATTGATAAAATCAACAGATAGTTTCTCAAAATCGGAAATGGTTGCAAGCCACAAGGCCTCAGTCCTTTTCTCCGGAAAATAAAAATCAGTTTGATCCGGCCGTTCATTCTTTCCTGATAAACGGATCATCACCGTTTTGCGCCAGTAGATCAGGTGGTTAACCAATTGCCAGATATTGTTGCCAGATCCATTTCGTTTGAACGCTGCAGTATCTGCATTTACTCCGGCCAATGCACTCTTCAGATTCACACCTATCCAGCACTCGCCCTGTTGCAGGTCGGTAAATAATTGGACGATCTTTTGTAATTCGGTCATAATTTTGAATTGTTGTTAAACTTAACAAGAATGCTTCTTCTTCTAAAAAAAATTGCATGAACGGTTACCATAAAAAAATAGAGATCCGCTGGAGTGATATTGATCCAAACTTTCATCTGCGTCATTCTGTCTATTATGATTTTGGGGCTTTTGTACGGATCTCCTTTATGACAGAGAACGGGCTCACCCCCTTTGTAATGCAACAGCAACAGATCGGCCCCATCCTGTTCAGGGAAGAATGTGTGTTCAAACGCGAGATCCATTTTAATGATTCGGTAGAAGTGAATGTGAAAATGGTAAAAGCCACACAGGATATGAGCCGCTGGACCATGGTGCATGAAGTATGGAAGAATGGTGATACCCTTAGTGCCATCATCACGATCGATGGTGCCTGGATCAATACCGCTATCCGGAAATTAGCGGTACCTCCCGAAAATTTCAGACTGATCTTTGAACAATTACCCCTTGCAGATAATTTTGAATGGACCATCAAGCCTTAATATTTTATGGAGATCAGAAAAATCGACAGCACACAGGCTGAATTGTTATCCCGGCTTTCCAAAGCCATCTATAAAGAATACTATCTCCATCTCTGGCTTCCCGGAGGTGCAGATTGGTACCAGGATGAACACGCCTATCACCCGGATAAACTAAGGCAAGAACTGGAAGACCCGAATAACCTTCACTTCATGGTGTATGAAAACGCAGAACCGCTTGGTTATCTCAAGATCCGCATCAACGCTGTATTACAGGGTTTTGAAAGCATGAACAGCCTTGAGATTGAACGCATCTATCTCCACAAAAAAATAGCCGGTAAAGGTATTGGCCGAGAACTCATGCAACTCAGTGAAAACATTGCCAGAGAGCATAACAAACAGATGCTCTTCCTCAAAGCCATGGACAGCAGTGCCGATGCCATTGCCTTCTACCAGAAAATGGGCTATACCCTTTGCGGCACCTGGGTGCTGCCTTTTGAGCAGATGAAAGAAGAATATAGAGGTATGGTGATCTTATCCAAAAAAATCTAACCCTCTGCGGTTAACTCTGCTGCGCTGCGGTGGCTGCATTTCGAATAACATCAATTCAAGAGTGTGAGTTCTATCCAACCGGGGAGCCAGGGAGGTGCAGAGTGATCCGCAGAGGTAAATACAGAAGCCCCTTTGCAGGGGCTTCTTAACAATACTTGGGGGTATGAGATCGTCCGTGAGGACATTT
>CBHRAM010000144.1:0-8330 GCA_966076165.1 uncultured Chitinophagaceae bacterium | reverse complement strand
GGCCAGGCATATTCCTATCGAGTGTAATATGTTTTTCAATGACCATTGCCCCTAACGCCACAGCAGCTATAGGTACTTCAATACCTAAGGTGTGGTCGGAATACCCCACCTTAACCCCGAGTTCGCAGCCAATGGTTTTCATTGCCTGCAGATTTACATCAACCATTGGCGTCGGGTATTCAGTATTACAGTGCAAAACAGTGATCTTGTCTTTAGTCAGGCCTTTATAGATCATTACGTCCATAGCTTCCTTGATTTCATCCATCTCCGACATACCTGTTGAAAGAATAACAGGTTTTCCTTTGGATGCTATATGTTCTAAAAATGGCCGATTGGTGATCTCTCCGGATGGGATTTTATAGAAGGGTATTTGCATTTTTTCAAGAAAGTCAATACTTTCTTCATCAAATCCCGTTGATACAAAAATAATATTATTCTCTTCTGCATACTTTTTCAGCTCAGGATACCATTCAGCAGGCATTTCCAGTTTTTTGAGCATCGCATATTGTGAGTCATCCGCTTTACCGGTATTTTTAGCCTGATAGTCTGCCAGTGCAGCCTTGGCTGAAACCAGTTTCTCAGCCTTAAAAGTTTGAAATTTTACGCAATCTGCTCCGGCATCCGCCGCAGCAGCAATTAATTGCAAGGCAACGGAAAGATTTCCATTGTGATTTACACCTGCTTCCGCAATGATCAAAACCTTGTCTGGCACTTCTTTCTATTTTAAATAATACGTAGTATTCTAATTGACATTTCTTTCTATCCACCCTTTCAGCTCATCTATTCCTGATAACAGTTCGACTCCTTGTGCGCCCCTGTCATCTTTGTACATGGTACCATAAGGATCATAGAATACTGAGGGGATATTTCCGTCGACACCAATAAATGCAGTAGAAGTAAAGGGCATAGAAATACAAAAATTACTTTTTTTAACTACCCGAAAAGCAGATACACCCGGAGGAATACAGATCACATTAGGCAATTTTTCAAATGAATCACAAAATGCCATGTATTCATTACTGTGCATTTTTGAAAACCCCCGCTTTCGTTTCCACAATATTTTTATCTTTTTTGATTCCAGCGCGAGATAAATATCCATTAAAAACTTTTTTCCATTCTCATAGTTTCTGAATGCTGCCTCCGGCAGGCGAATAACATTTTCATATTCCTCAACCGGTGAAACATCAAATACTGCCACACATTTTTCTTTTATTTCCGGGAAATCAAATAATTGATCTGAATGATATACAGGCGGTACTTGAATAACAGTAATATTCTGATCTACCACTGTTTTGAGAAAAGACACATATGAATCTGTCCAGTAAAGAAGCCTTGGCCAACTGGTAATTTCAAACGGGTAATCCTGGTTTACATAGCCATTCTTTGTTTTAATACCCTGGAAGCTGGATGCGTAACTATAATTGGTAATGACAGACCCTTTTGCTTCAGCAATATATGTCCAGAGTGGCCTGACAGCAAAAGATGAAATAGAGAACAGGTATTCTTTTGCCAACAGCTCAGCTTTTGTTTCTTCTATTACTTTGGCCATTACTGCCTCGTGCAGTAACAGCGGATTCTGCCATCTCCCTATAAAAAAAGAACCCGATGCAACAGCGATTGCGCCAATTGACCAGAATAAGAAACGTATTTTATCTTTTTGATCCATTCCCGAGAACAGATCAGCAGGAAAAATGGTAACATCCCCCACACGTATTTCTGCCGACCCGCTAACATTATGCGTTATTTCTTTAACGCCTTCTACCCGTCCGGCCCATTTCATATACCAGTTTGTTATCGTATAACAATCATCAGTATCATTCCAGGCAATACAATTATTTGAGATATCACAAAAATGAATACGTTTTAAAGCAGGCGACCTGTGCCTATATTTTTTTCCGCAGACAGAGATCAATAATTTGATAACCTGCCAGATATTGATACACAGTCTTTTGAAAATAAACCATTGGAAATATACAGATGTTCTGAACCGGTTTACCTGTATGCCTTTTGCGATAAGTATCGGCTTCCATTCTTCCGGCAAAGAATAATGCAATGGTTCCTGATAAGCAACACTATTCAGTAAATGAATATTAAAAGGTATAGAGTTAAGCCTCGCAAGTAAGAGTTGCCTGGCAACTAACTCAATGTTACCCGCCAATCTGCCAAACAGGTATTTAGAGAAAAAATCATTCTTTAAATTAAGTTGCTGATGTGCAATAGTACGCTTGATGCTATGCAGGCCCAGCAGGTTATCTGTTGCCACTGCCAGTTGATAGGCTTTTATCGTTCTTTCTTTTTTTTGCTGGAGGTTCATACTGTAGCCAACGGGTCTATTAAAATCGCCTTTCAAACATTGGATATTGATTGATACGCCATCCGGCGCCGGGAACTTTACCTGCGATAAATCGCACTCACCAAACGCATTGTATCCAGAGCTTCTGCAAACGTGGGCAGTGAATGTGTTTTACCGGTGGCTGCATTAACAACCTCCTGCGCCTGTTTTCGTAATCCGGGCTTGAATCGTTTATCCTCAGAAACAGATACCATAGGAACCCATGTGCGGGAACGGTAATCCTGGTACGCTGCCTGTTCTAATGGTTTCATCTCCCATCTTCGTGTATGGGTTGTTATGGATACCGCCCAGGGGCCCGGTGCATTCCAAACAGCTTCATACAAACCGATATCCCCGGATTCATATAATATAGATGCAATCACAAAACCCGGGTGTGCCGGATCCCATTTAACAATGTTCTCAACCTTCTTGATACCGCCCCGACCCAGAAAAGAAAAATAGTCTACCAGGTGTATCGCATTTGCATACATCCAATTATCGATGATTGGTTGGGGTGTTCCTGCCTCAAGCTGGGCATTAATATCTTCCTGATCCTGCACATGTATCAAACGACTGCCGTCCATCTTCTTCATATCTTCCATTACCATAGCGGTACTTGCATAATGCCTCCTGTTTAACAACACAAAGGCATTGGCTGAATGTAGTTCTGCGTTTGTGTGTATTTCAATGGCTTCTTCCAGATTCAACCCTAATGGTTTCTCAAAAAAACAGGCCCACGGATATTGGAAACATTGCGCTGAAATATTTTTTACAGAAGTAATTGAAGCAGTTATGATTACGATTTCAGCATGCGTTTTATGGTACAATTCCTCAATTGAGTCACAAACCAGCGTGCCCGGAAAACCGGCAGCAAGATTTTCAGCTTTACTCCTTGTTCGGGAGAAGATACCGGCTATCGTTACTGCTTCTATGTCTGCAAAAGCTTTCATATGTTCAGCAGCCATATAACCTGCCCCAATAATTGCAACTTTAATTTTCAACATCTTAGCTTTTGGTTCTTTGCAACAGCACAGTTCGTGCATGTTTGAGGAGTGAAAACAAAATAAAAAACGGAATGGCTGCCCTGTGATGGTTTCTTTTACAATACCTGATATACATATTGATCTCCCCTTTTCTCATTTGCCACCGGTTCCCGCTCATACCACCTGAGCTCAGCGGTATCCTGCCTAATATACATAGTGGCATATCAAGATACCAGAGATCATGTTTTTCCGAGGTACGCAAAATAAAATCATGGTCTTCTGCATAAAACATTGTCTCATCAAATGATAAACCATTCGATGCAGAAATGGCCAGGGAAGGGGTTACCATTGGGCTGCTGATCAAGACTTGTTTAGTCGACAATTGCTTCGGAGCAATTGAGTTTTTCCAGAATTCATCCGGCTGAAACAAAGTCTCTCCCGGCAATTGAAAAGAGTGGCCGATGGCTTTTATCTGTTCATTCCTAAGAAGACAATACCGGATAATCTCCACTTTTTGGGGATGAAATGTATCATCAGCATCAAGAAAAAGTATCCATGAATAACGGGCCGATCGAATACCTATATTCCTGCAGAATGAAGCCCCTTTGTTTTGCCCGTTTCTTATATATACAATCCTGTCAGACCAGATCTGCTTAATCTGGAACTCTGTATCGTCTGTACTTGCATCATCAATTACAATGATCTCATCCGGCACCACTGTTTGCGTGAGACAGCTTTTGACGGCATTTTGAATATATTTTTCGCCGTTATAAACAGGGATGACTACTGAGAATGTGGGTCTGTTATTATCCATTTACAATACAACCATAAAACAATTCATGATCTTTCATAGAACCGGCTTCTCAGCCTGCAGAAAATTTCATACAAGAACAAACGCCACTTCGGGCCTTTGATGAGTGTAAGATAATGTCTTCTGATAGTAATCACTTTTTCTACTGCCTGTCTGCTGAATTCCGGCTCAGGCTTTTCAATAAACACTTTCACTTTTGCAGCAACCCACGATCTCGTACCGGCTTGTCTTCTGAAAAAAGAATGATACAGGTCTTCGCAATACGCTTTACCCGTAAATGGGAAAAAATCTTCAAGAACAAGATCTTCCTTAAAAGAAAGAACACAGCCACCCGGCAACCAATCTGTTTGCTTTAATGGTTCTGCACAATATTGGCCATCTACGCCGTAATTAAGCCCGATACGGGAAACTCTCCCCATTTTCTTAATACCCCATGGAGCCGCACATATCAGCCAATCAAAGAGATTTTTGGGGAAGGCAGCAATACCTGTTTTCAAAGCATGAATACAAAGTTTGGACTGCGATCCATAATAAACAGGTCCTAATACGTTCCCTTTCCCTAATTGAAGAAGGTATTGAACCATATTTGAAATGGTATCCTTTTCCAGGAGAATATCATCATCCAGTTGCAGGACCAATGGGAATCTAACCCTAGTAAAGCCAAATGCCCTTTGTTTTACCTGCCCCTTTACTTTTGTAACAACAATTTTTACCACATCTGTTTCCAATGACCTCACATTTTGTTCATGCGACTCAGGGATACAGATAAGCACTTCATCAGGCACTGCAGAACCGCTCATTAAAGAGGCAATGGTATGCTCCAACCAGGCTCCTCCCAATGTGGCAATGACAACAGATAAACCAATTTTTTCGCCTTCATTTGTATTTTGCATAAACAGGCCCGATTACAACACCAGCTTTACCAGATTATTTTTGAGATTCCCATTTATTCGTCATTTGCTGTAACCGTGGATCAGAAACAAGCAGATGCCAGACCAATGCCTGAAATGATTCTGTATGAGGTGTGATATAGTCTTTATTAACGGTTGGAACAATCACACAGGCGTCGGCCACTTTAGCCGTGTACCCGCCATCACGTCCAACCACACCTATGATTTTGCATCCTGTTTCCTTAGCCAGTTTTAATGCATTCACAATATTGGCACTGATATTCCTTTCTGCATCACCACCGCCTACTGAAAAAACAAACAACATGTCTTTTGCAGAAAGGTTACTTACTTTCAGCCATGCGGCATACGTAGTTTCCCAGCCTTCATCATTGGTACGGGCTGTAAGTTCACTTACGTTATCACTGGGCGAATAGGATTCGATCCCTGCAATTTTCCTGAAATCATTTACGGCATGACTGGCATGCCCCGCTCCACCGCCAACACCAACAAGAAAGAGGCGGCCTTTTTGGTTGCGGAGGTTAACTAGCAATACTGTCATTGCTTCAATCTGATCAACATCGATCTGATCTAAAATTGTTTTTGCCTCATTCAGATATTGCTTTGAAAATACTTGGTTCAATTGCAAAAAATTTATTTGTTAATAAAAGATATGGTATATACTATGCAATGATGTCAATCTTTCTGGATAATGTAGTTATTAATTCAAATCCATCCCATGTTGTTGAAAAATCCGAAGCCCTGCCAATCGGCACTATGCGGTCAATCCCTTTAAGCTTGTTTTTCTTAACAAATCCGATCAGCTCATCCCGATCTACTCCATAATAGGTAAGTGTCTGAAATGTGCGGTTGATTACAGGTGTTATTTCGTCCAATGACTTTGCATGAAATTCAGAAAAATATCCGCCGGCGCAACGTTGTTCCTCAATATGATCAGTCAGGGTACTCAGTTCAATTCTCCACAATAAATTATCTTCTGTAGTTATTTTGCTGAATACTCCGGATTGTAATGACTGTTTATAAAAAGCCGTAAGTTTATCAACTGCCATAACCGGCTGAATAGCGCCATATCTGGCCTTTACTATTTCGTGGAGTGCCTGCCAGAAATCCTCTTTCGCTTTTTTTACATTTTGCTTAGTGCCCATCCATACAACCAGGTGTGGTGATGTGCACGCATTCTGATCAAAGAGATAAGTATCGTTATAAAAACCTGTTGCAACAGCAACCTGTTTTGCCTCAGTGATGTAACGGTCTGCATTAATTACACAAATAGAATAGCGATCTGCAAACGTTACATCAAAACTCCTTGCCGGAAGAGGGTTTTTCCGGATATCAGCAATTGTTTTATCTCCCCCCCAGATAATCCTTACATCACAAACTGAAGAAAAATAAGCGGTTGCTGTACTTTGTCTATCGTAACGTATCAATACAATCCGATTTGTTATAGATTGATAAGCTGCTTCGTTGCTTATTTTTTTAATAGCTGCTGTGATAATCCTTATCTGTTCAAAATCTTTTGATGGAACTCTTACAATATTCAAATTCCCGGATAAGATCCCGCAGACCAGAGAATAAGCAAAATTGATGGCCACATTAGACGGAGCTATATGAAATACAACACCCCTCCCCATTCGAACCGACATGTCATCGGTATATTTCTCCCGAAGGGCAAGGACGTTTGCCCTTCGGCAAAAGAAAGCAAATGCAGCTATTTCCGGATATTCTCTGTTGGCTGATAGTTCTTTAGAGAGCACATTTAAAAATGATATAGCATGATCAGAAAAAGGTTCTTCCGGAGACTGGGCAACAAAAGCATCCAGATCTAAAACAGAAGGAAAAAGAAATCTGATATCGCTAAAATCTTTCGGCATATACATCACTGCAGCCTCGTAGTTCTGCATTTTTTAGTCTTCCATTAATCCTGAAATATTTACCAAGCCTGCCACAAGCACAATCATCTTCTCCCAAAAGAACACCCTCATCTTCTGTAAGTAACGAATGCCCCGGATAACTGCCTGGCAATATAGATACTACCTGAACAATTCCATTTTCATCTTTTTCGGCTACCGAAAAATCAGCCGGCCGTCTGATGATCACATCGGCAAAGTCAGGAGTGTGAAGATACCCCTGTTCACATTCCATGTATATAGAACCCGTCTGTTCTACCATTCCGTAGTAGTCGTGTATTTCATTCAGTCCGGAAACTTCATTCAGCTTTCTTTTGAACTCAGCAGGGGAAACAGCTTCGGATTGAAGTTTTTTCCATCCGCCACCATGGATCAATACGGCATTGGAAAGGTCAAGATCAACTTCTTTTTTCAGAAGAGCCTTATAGAATGATTGCCAGATCATAAAAGTAAACCCGAAAATAAAGATTCGTTCATTTTTGTGCGCTTCCAGGAATGCAGTAACAAGGGGAATATCAAGTTCCATATTATCATCCAGTGCAAACACCCGCTTATTTCCGAAAATAGAATAGCCCAATACACCTGCTGTCCTTGCCGAAAAAAAAATATTGTTCTTAATTACAGATTCTGAATCTATGATCAGCATCGGCAATCTCTGTTTCCCGATAAAAGAAGCAACAATTTTTGTTAATGCCCTTGTCTGATTTGCAGCAGTTTCTCTGTCAAGAAAAATTCTGGATACGGATTGCCCACTGGTTCCGGAAGATGTCATCGTTTTAACAATATCCTCTTTACCAACACTGAACAGATCAAACATTTTAAAAAGTCGTACAGGCAAAAAAGGTAATTCCGTATAAGCATGAGATCGTGATGGGTCAAATCCTTCACTATCCAGCATCTTTTTATAAGGTTCACAATGATAATAGTGATGCCGGGTAAGTGTTGATAAAAAAGTATCCAACACCTTACTCTTCTCTTCTTTGGGAAGTGAATATACTGGCCTATTAAGTAATTCCAGTAAATCCATTATTGACATACCAGTTTTGAATACATAATTTTACCGAAAGTGTTTTTAGGAATACTGTCAATGCATTTTACACTAAATGCACCGAGATGAATACCGGTTTTTGCTGAGATATAGTCGCGAACTTTTCCTGTGTTACTTTCATCGGTGATATAAATCATCATTGAATCGTCTGTTCCAATACATGCACATTCTCCAAATTTATTTTTTAGGAGTTGTTCTACTTCATCAAGGATCACCCTGTTACCAAACAACGCCGGTCAATATGGCTATGCATTTTCTTTGTAAAATCATTCAGATCTCCGTAAGCATACTGATTGCCATTGTCGTCAATTACGGCCTTATTATGATTAAAAGATAGTAAC
>CBHRAM010000143.1:0-8365 GCA_966076165.1 uncultured Chitinophagaceae bacterium | reverse complement strand
GGCTATTATGCCGGCCGGCCCGCATTCATTGACAGTTTTCCTGTAGAAAAATTAACGCATCTCTGTTTCAGTTTTACCCATTTGAAAGGAAACCGGATCGCATTGGGTAATGCACGGGATAGTGCGGGGCTTCTGAACTGCGTATCGCTAAAAAAGAGAAACCCGCAATTGAAAGTGATCGTGTCGATGGGGGGATGGACGGGTTGTTTTTCCTGTTCGGAGGTTTTCAGCACGGATAGTTCGAGAAAAGTATTTGCCTCTTCTACCAAAAAATTACTGAACGATTTTAAAGCAGACGGAATTGACCTTGATTGGGAATACCCAGCTATTAAAGGCCCGCCCGGGCATCCGTTCATGTTAAGTGATAAAGAAAATTTTACGGCCCTGATCAAAACATTACGCGACAGCCTGGGAAAAGAAAAAGAACTCAGTTTTGCGGCAGGTGGTTTTACACAATACATCAATGAATCGGTTGACTGGAAAAAAGTAGTGCCGCTGGTTGACAGGATCAACCTCATGACATATGACCTGATCGGCGGATATGATACGGTTACGGGGCATCATACTGCTATGTATTCTACGCCACAACAAAGAGAGTCCTGCGATAATGCGGTCAAAATGTTATTGGCCAAAGGTGTGCCTGCCAATAAATTATTGATCGGTGCCGCATTTTATGCACGCATCTGGCAGAATGTAGAGGCCGGTAATGATGGTTTGTACGGAAAAGGAAAATTCCTGCGTGGTGTTTCTTACCGTGGATTCAATCCGCTGTTCTCTGCGGACAGTGGTTTTGTCTATCATTGGGATAAAACAGCTTCTGCCCCCTATCTCTATAATGAAAAGAAAAAATGGTTTGTGACTTTTGATGACAGCTCTTCTATAGCGATTAAAACAAACTATGCCCTCAAGAAAAAACTGAACGGGATCATGTTCTGGCAAATGGCGGATGATGCATTTAGTAATGGGTTGCTGGAGGTGGTGGATGAGGTGAGGAGGAAGCAATTGGGAAATTTTGGAATTGGGAAATTGGGAAATTGATTTGAAAAGGCCGTGCGTCATTGCGAGGAACGAAGCAAACTGTGGGTCGTCGTTAGGTGGAATTGCTATTAAAAAGAGTTTTCGGAATAGCTACCCCGCAAAAATCGCAGTCCACAGATTGCTTCCTCCTTCGCTATCGCTGCGGCGGACACGGTCGTCGTTCCTCCTCGCAAGGACGGCCTAAAAGAAAAAGAGAGTCTTCAAATTTCGGAGACTCTCTTTTTCTTCGTTCTTCTTTTAGCGAAACCTACAATTTCATCGGCTGCTTTTTCCAATACGTAAGCGAACGCCAAACCCATTCGAAAGGACCGAAGCGGAAATAGCGTAGCCAGATGCTGGAGAAGATCAGTTGGAAGACCCACACCGCAGCCACTACATAATAGATCTGGTGTAAATGGAGTTTGCCGAAATAGCCGAAACCATATCCGAAGAAAAAGAAAGTGCAGATAATACTTTGCATAAGGTAATTGGTGAAAGCCATCTGTCCCACAGCGGCCAATGCCCGCATTAACCAGGGTACGATCTTAAGACGGATGGTGAGCATGAGCAGACTTGCGTGGCCAAGCGTGATAAGTAAGCGACGCACTTCACCAAAGATGTAAGGATCGAGGCTCCAGCGATCAAGCCTTTGTGCAAAATTGGGATAGAAATAATAAGAGTTGTTGAAAAGAAAAAACCCAAACGGAATACCGATCCCATACCCTACGAGCAGCCACAGGACATAGGTTTGGGTACTGAGTTTATTTGTGAAAAATCCCCAACCCAACAAGGCCATACCAATAAACATCATAGATAACATATCCCAGATATCGAAATAAGTTAAATAGACTTCAACCATTGCATTTTGTGGAATGAACTCTTTAAAGATGGCTATATAACCGGATTGCATGGTACGGGTAAACGGGTTGACCTGCGCGGTATCTGTTTTTTTCCTGGGGGCCGACCATTTTTGCCAGACAGATTCGGCCTGTTGTTGTTCTTCGGTAAGTGTTTTCTTTTCCTTTTTTGCAAGCTGTGCTTCCATATGGTTAGCACGGATATCCCTTTGTTCAGACCAGCTCCATGAGGAATTGATCATGGCAAATGCAATACAGGTAAGTCCCAGTATCAACAGCCATTTAGGTGCGAGTTTGCGAAAAGCAAAAAGCAGCATACCAAACAGCCCGTAATAAAAAAGGATATCGCCCCACCATAAGATCACAAAGGCGTTGATCAGACCGAAGAACACCAGCCAGAGTAACCGCCTGTAATAATAGACCGCAACACTAGGTTGTCCGGGAGCTTCTTTTTTGTTCGTCATGAACAATAACATACCCGCACCAAACAGCATAGAAAACAAGCCGCGCATGGTACCATTGAAAAAGATCTCAACTCCTTTTAAGGTGAGATAATCATAGCCCGAGTGTGGTCCCAAAGAAATATCGTTAAAGAGATTGCCTTCCATAATACCAAAAGCAAAGCCGGGGATATTCATCAATAAGATACCCAGCAAGGCAAAGCCCCGGATGGTATCAATGCTTTTGATCCTGTCTGCCAACGCTACGGGTGCGGCACCGGTGCTTGCTTCAACGGAAACAGATGTTGTTTGGGTCATTGATTTTATTTTATCCCTGCTTTATAAATACATTACAATTTCATCGGTTGTTTTTTCCAATAGGTAAGCGAACGCCATACCCATTCAAAGGGCCCGAAGCGGAAATAGCGTAACCAGATACTGGAGAAGATCAGCTGAAACACCCAGACCGCGGCTACCACATAATAGATCTGGTGGAAATGCAGCTTTCCGTAGTAGCCCCAGCCATACCCATAGAAAAAGAAAGTACAGATGATACTCTGCATCAGGTAATTGGTGAACGCCATTTGTCCTACGGCTGATAAGGCTTTCATTAACCAGGGCACAATTTTTAAACGGAACACGAGCATGAGCATACTGGCATGCCCGACCGTAATTAATAATCTTCTTACTTCTGCATAGTTCCATGGGTTGGCCCGCCATCTGTCTACAAAAGCCACTCTATGTGCGAAGCTTGACCAGTCAACGTTGAATAAAAAATAGCCAAAGGGAATACCGATGCCATACCCCACCAGCATCCACATCACATAGGTGGATGTACTGAGTTTATTTGTAAAGAAGCCCCAACCAAACAATGCCATACCAATAAACATCATTGAAAGCATATCAAATACACCGTAATAAGCTTCAGCGGCTTCATTGCCTGCATTGTTGGGGATCAAATACTTAACAATCGTTAGATAACCCGACTGCATTTTTCGCATGTTCTCGTTGGTCTGAGCCGTATCGGGTTTTTGTATTTTGGCTACCTGCTCCCAGGTAGTAATGGCTTTCTCCTGTTCTTCCGTTAGTTTTTTCTTTTCTTTTTTGGCGGTCATGGCTTCGAGATAGTTGGCCCTTTTTTCGCGGGTCTCAGACCAGCGCCATGCGTTCTGTATCATAGCACAGGCGATCAAGGAAAGGCCAATGACCAGTAACCATTTGGGTGCTGTTTTGCGAAAAGCAAAAAGGATCATACCAAACAGGCCGTAGTAAAATAAAATATCGCCCGGCCACAGGATCACAAAAGCGTTTATCAGGCCAAAGAATACCAACCAGAGTAAACGGCGGTAATAAAATATGGCAACAGAAGGCTGGCCGGGAGCTTCTTTCTTGTTCATCATGAACAATACCATACCGGCACCAAAGAGCATGGAGAATAAACCACGCATGGTGCCTTCAAAAAAGATCTCCACTCCTTTAAAAGTGAGATAATCATATCCTGATTTGGGGCCGGAAAAAATAGTATACCAATAATCCCAGTTCATGCCAAAGCCGGGAATATTCATCATTAAAATACCCAGCAATGCAAAGCCGCGGATGGCGTCAATGCTTTTGATCCTGTCTGCGGCGGCCACCGGGGCCGCACCTATGGTTGATTCTGTGGGGTTTATGTTAGCGTGGTTTTGATCCATACGAATGATTTGAATGATTGATCATGAATGTGTTTATCCGTAAGAGCCATTAACGTTTGTTGGGTAATTTTTTCCGATAGATCAGGCATTGTAATGCCCATTCCAAAGGCCCCAGCCGATAATTGCGCAACCACAGTACAGAAAACAGGATCAATACAAGCGAGATCTGCGCAACAGCTACATACATTTCCCATTGTGCAAACATTCCGTAAAAACCTAAGCCATAACCATAGAACCAGAAAGCACAGGCGATCACCAACAAGAAATAATTGGTTAATGCCAAACGGCCAAGGGCCGATAAAACTTCTGTTAACCAGTTTAATAGATTCAGTGAAAGCAGCCACATCACCAAAGAAGCATAACCGGTTGCGAGCAATAATCTTTCGATTGGCAGGAACTGGTTATAAGGGATAGCGATCGTATCAATATATTTTGCATAATCGTTTATGCGTAATGAGTTGTGGTGTATCCGGAACCAGGCCAGTAAAAGGCCGATAGCCAACAATAACAGCGCGATCAGTAAATACCTGGAAGCGCTGTATCGTTTATGGAAAAAGCCCATACCCAATAATGCCATACCCAGTAACATAGCGGCACCGATCTCCCAAACGCCGATACTATACAACCAGTTTGATTCCCTGGTTTGTGTGCGGCCCTTCAATGTAAACCACAGTTTACTGTAACCGGCACGCATGGATTTTTTATCGGCAACAGATTTTGATGAGTCGTATTTCAGGTTTTTCACCATTCCCTCCCATTTACCTTTTTCTCCGGCCTGTTTGCTGGTAAGGGTGTCTTTCTTTTTAGCGAGTGAATCTGCGAGTTTATTTTTTGTTCCGGACAGGCTGTCTTTTTTTGCACGGGCCGTGCTGTCGTCTTTAAACTTTTTCTCTACCGTTTTTACGGCGAGATAAGCTTTGTAATCAGATTGATCATCTGCATAGTTCCAGTATTGCTTTCCGCAATAGATCAATGTGCATACCAGGGCGGCGATCCATAAACTTTTAACGGGCAGTTTGGAAAATGCGAACAATAAAATGCCCACCACACCAAAAGGAAAAAGCAGGTCGTTGGGCCATAACAGCACCAGGCCAACAAAAAGCCCAAGTATCAGCAACCAGATCTGCCGCCGGATATGTGCATCCGTTCCGTCAATGGCAGAAGGGTGTTCCTGTTTTTGTACCAATAACACCATGCCGGCACCAAAGACCATGGCCAGCAGCGCCATCATTTTTCCATCAAATAACATGGACACGATCGCATACAGTTTGTAGTTACCGTGGTGATTGTGTGTGATGAAAAAGATCTGTTCGTTGGATGTAAAACCGGCAAAATCCCAGATCCCGGTTACAAACAGCCCGATTAAGGCAAGGCCACTGATCACAGAAAGGGAAAAATTCCGGCTTACAGCTGTTTCCTGAACAGCTTCCGGTGAATGAGGAGTTGTTTCGTTCATTGGTTTTGGTTTGTATTTTCTCCAGCGATGAAAAATGCGTTGTAAGGGAAACCTGAATACCGGACCGATCGAATGGATTTTGTCTAAAAGCAAGGCCTGCTCTCTTCACGGATTGAAGTTGGCGCGCACGGGGGGTGCACTTCAATTTTCGGGTTATTAAATATACTGTTTAAAATGAAAGTTTTTTGTTTTTCTTGGGGGATACTTTGTTTATAAGAGGTTATTGGTCAGTGGTGTGTTGTTGGTGATAAAACCAACAACGGCGAAACGGTAAACAAAAAGAAAAGCTGTTAAGCCTCTCTTTTGTTTGGATATAACGTGTTGTACTATTTAAAAAATCGAGCACTCTGTTTTTCGGGACCGCCTGTCGCTCACGGCCGCTGGGCCTCGTCCCTGTTACCGGGCTATTTTGGCCACTATTGAAATGTGCATCGCATCATTTCAATTACCATCGCCTTCGCTCGGTACCGCACCCAAAGAGGCCCGTCCACAGGGACTGATGAGAAATAATTCTTCAAAAAACCACGAATAGCATTTCAGGGACGGCGAAGGCAAATAAAAAGAGAGGCTGTTAAGCCCCTCTTTTTATTTGGATATATTATCTATACCGCCCTTGTTGGTGTTATCACCAACAGGCAGCTATGCATTATTTGTTCAACGCGGTAACTTTTGCTTTTACTGCGCTCCATTTATTCATGATCTCTGTAAGCTGATCATTGGTTTGCTTTACACCGGCAATGGTTTGTGTGGTTGGCGGCATTTCGGTTTCATGCAGGATGGAAAACAATCCGGCAAAAGATCCGTCAATACTGCCGAAACTTGGTCCCTGTGCAGCAGCCGGAGCACCACCACCTCTTCTGCCGCGGCGTGCACTTTCAAAACCAGCCACTTCCTGGTCGAGTGCATTCAAAGCTTCTGTATTGCTACCGCCTTTGGCTATGAGGTCTTTCAGTTGCTTTCTGGCATCTGCAACCTCCGCTAATGTTTTCTTGATCTTAACGCGCCCTTCATAACAGGTAAGAGAGAGTGCATGCTGTTTTTGCAGGTCAACCATCGGTGCTTTTACGCGCGGATCCATTTTAACCGTAAAGGGTTGCAAATAGGTTTTTCCATTCGCCGTTAACTTAACGGTATAGTTTCCTGGCAATACCCAGGGTGAGTTTTTTTCAGGTGCTGTATTTTCATAAATAGCGCTCATCGGAAAACTTACCGGATCGTTGATCGGTGTATAATGTACATCCCACAGAAAACGATGGGCACCGGCTTCCGCAGAAAGCAATTGCTGCGGACGGATCCAGTATAAAGGAATATTCAATGCCGGTAATTCATAGGGCTTATCGTTACTGCTGTATTTGCGCACAGATCTTCCTGCTGCATCTATGATCTCAAGGGTTACTTCTCCATCTGCTTTGTCTGCCAGGTAATAATCGATCACGGCACCATCGGGTGGGTTTTGTCCGCCGGGTTCTTCCTGTGGTATCGGTGTATCCGTATTCATATTCCAGCGGATCCGTAAAGCTGTTTGGGGTTTGAACAGGATAGCTCTTTCTGCTGCCAGGTTTTTACTGATCTGGCGAAGCGGTGTAATATCATCCATGATCCAGAAACCACGTCCGTGTGTTCCCAGCACCAGGTCATCATCTTTGATCACCAGGTCACGGATAGAAGTAGGCGGCATATTATTTTTTAAAGACTGCCAATGATCGCCTTCATCAAAGGAAACATACACGGCATTTTCAGAGCCGGCAAATAATAAACCTTTACGGTTGGGATCTTCACGTACTACATTGATGGGTTCGTTGTCCGGTAAGCCATTGGTGATAAGCTTCCATGTTTTACCGCCATCGTTGGTCTTGTAAACATAAGGGTGCATATCATCGCAACGGATGCGGTTGATGGCTGCGTATACGGTGTTATCATCAAAATGTCCCGCATCCATTAAGGATACTTTGCTCCAGGATGTGATCTCGGGTGGTGTTACATTCTTCCATGTTTTACCACCATCACGGGTTATCTGTATATAACCATCATCGGTTCCGGCCCAGATGGTGTTGATGTTTTTATAGGAAGGCGCAACGGTATAGATCACACCGCGTCTTGGCATTTTTTTCATCTGGTCGTTGGTGTAGATACCAACACTGGCAGGAATATCCCAGCTTTCACGGGTAAGGTCCGGACTGATGATATCCCAGCTGTTACCACCATCTCTTGTTTTGAACAATACATTGCCCGCATAGTACAATGTTTTGGGATCGATAGGCGAGAACAATACCGGAGCCGTTCTTACAAAACGATATTTACCGGAACGAACTGCTTCGGGCGCAATGTTCTGTACCTGCCCCGTGCGTTTATCATATTTGGTGATCTTTCCTCCGTAAATAATATTCGGATCAAGCGGATCGGGTGCCACATATCCATATTCTTCCACACCCACGGGATGCCATTCGCGGATAGAGATCTGTCCGTCGTTACCCCTTGAAGCAATCCCTACCGAACCACTCTCCTGTTGTCCACCATAGACATTATACGGAAATGCATTGTCCGTAGCCACATGATAGAACTGTGCCGTAGGCTGATTATACCATGATGAAAAAGTTTCACCACCATTTACGGTAACGATACCACCCTGGTCCAAAGCAATCAGCATGATCTTGGGATCATTGGGGTTGATCCAGATACGGTGATAATCATCACCACCGGGTGCACCGCGAAAGCCTGTCCATGTTTTGGCACCATCCACCGATTTCCAGGTAACTACATTGGCGCTGTAAACGATATCTGCATTTTTGGGATCTGTTTTTATTTCGGCAAAATCACTGCCACGTCCCCAGAAACGGTCGTCACTGTTGATATTGATCCAGGATTCACCGGCGTCATCACTTCTGTACACACCGCCAAATCGTG
>CBHRAM010000142.1:0-8435 GCA_966076165.1 uncultured Chitinophagaceae bacterium | reverse complement strand
GTTTCTTACCCTACGTAAGTATCATGAAAAAGATCAAAGCCTTCCTCGCACGAATAATGGATAAGAAGATCCGCTGGATCCTCACATTCTCCCTGTTGGCTTTTCTTTTATTCCTGCTTGTGGGACTTGAACAAAAAAAGAAACAGGAGTCCTCGCGCCGGCTTGTTGACCACACCAATCTGGTGATAAAAAAAATAGATACGGTAGGACTTGTCTTTGCAGAAGCCGAAGCCGCTGCCAGAAGTTATCTGGTAACACGCGATCCTGCCTGGAAAAAACAGCTTTATTTTTTACACACCACTATCAATACCTCTGTTTCCGGGTTGATGCAACTTAGTATCGATAATACCCAACAGCAGGCAAACACAGTTAAGCTAAAAGATCTTTGTTTACAGAAAGAACGCTTTCAGATCCGGCTGTTGTCACAAAATTTTACAGTTGATTCTGTTGCAGAGAAAATAAAAATGGATGGTGAAGGGCCGGGCATCAGCCGCGAAACCAAGCATTTGTTGCGTACTATCCGCGAAATTGAAGAAGGGCTGTTAACTGAGCGGATGGCCCAGAATGAAAACAGTTATCGTTCCAGTATTTATACCGCATTTGCCGGCGGCATCTTTGCCCTGCTTCTGGTGCTCGCCATCCTCTCGCAGCTAAACCAGGATATTAACCTCAGAAAAAAAGCGGAAGAAGAAGTTACTGCCAGTGAAGAAAAGTACCGGAAACTGATAGAGAACGCGGGAGCGGTAATGTATACGACCGATGCTATCGGCCTGATCACTTTCGCTAATAACCGCGTAGCGGAATTAACAGAATACACCGTAGAAGAGCTCTTCGGAAAAAATTTCTCTTTCCTGGTTGACCCTACCTGGAAAGAAAAAGTGGTTAGTTTTTACATGGAGCAGTTCAGCCTGAAAAAACAATCCACGCATCTTGAATTTCTGATCAAAACAAAATCGGGGAAAAACAAATGGGTGGAACAGTCGGCACAACTGCTGTTCGAAGAGAGCCGCATTATTGGGTTCCAGTGTATGGTGAAAGACATCACCGAACAAAAACTGATAGAACAGGAACTTAGCCGGTCTGAAGCAAAACGAAAAGAAAACGAGTACCGGCTGAATGCCATCATGGATAATTCCACGGCCCTGATCTATATCAAAGACCTTGAAGGCCGTTATGTATTGGCCAATAACCGTTTCCTGACTTTTTTTGGATTGAAAAGCGAGCAGGTGATCGGCCATAAAGATGATGAGTTTACCAATAAAGAACAGGCCGATCGTTATAAGAAAACCGATACACTGGTGATCTCCACAAGGGAGCCCATAGAAACGGAAGAAAGCCTTGATACACCTGCCGGAAAAAAGAACCTTTTGCTTTTAAAGTTTCCCCTGCTATCTCCCGATCATATGTTGTTGGGTGTAAGTGGTATTGCTACCGATGTAACCGATAAAGTGGAAATGCTCAGGCAAAACAGAGAAGCACTTCAGAAAGCAGAATCGGCACAGCAGATCCAGGAGCAGTTTCTTGCCAATATGAGTCACGAGATCCGTACACCTATGAACGGTATCCAGGGTATGACGAGACTGCTTTTGGAAACAAAACTTTCAGAAGAACAGAAACGGTTTACCAATATCATCAGCCGCTCGCTTAATAACCTGATGGTGATCGTAAACAATGTGCTGGATTTCTCCAGTTTGAAAACAGGAAAGTTTACACTCGACAGTTTTGCCTTCGACCTGCCCGAGATCATGGATGAGGTAAAAAAATACTTTGAACCTTCTTTGACACATAAGGACCTGCGGTTTACGCTTACCATCGACAAGAAAGTTCCCCGTCACGTAAAAGGTGATGCTTTCCGGCTGAAGCAGGTGTTGACCAACCTTATTGGCAATGCCATTAAATTCACCGATGCCGGCCATATTGATCTCAACCTTACCCTGCAGGAACAGACAAACGAACAATGTGATATCCTGTTTACACTTACCGACACAGGTATTGGCATACCCAGGGACAAACTGGATACGATCTTTGAAAGTTTTGCGCAGGCAGAGAAAAAAATATCCAGCGGTTATGGCGGTGCCGGGTTGGGATTAACCATCAGTAAGGGGTTGATCGAACTGCAGGGTGGAACCATTTCAGTGGAGAGCAAGCAGGGAGAGGGTTCAGTTTTCCGTTTTATGATTCCTTTTGGACGGGCAAACGATGAAGAACAATTAACCACACAGATCGATCATACAGAAAAACTGGCCGGGAAAAGAATATTGGTGGTAGAAGACAATCCGGTAAACCAAAGGCTGATTGAGTTTGTATTAAAGAAAGTAAAAACCGTAACTGATTTTGCAGCCAATGGCAGGGAGGCGATCAGTTTGTGTGAAAAGAACCCGCCGTATGACCTGATCATCATGGACCTGCAGATGCCCGTTATGGATGGTTATGAAACAACGGTTTACCTGCGCAGGGAAATGAAATTGAAAACACCGATCATTGCCATGACGGCCACCGCGCTGAAAGAGGACCAGGAAAAAAGCGCAGCCGTGGGGATGAACGATTTTATGATCAAGCCTTTTGATTTTAACGATCTGTATATCCGGATGAACCGCCTTTTACTGAGCACAGCGGCAGAACCGGAAATGATAGAAAAAGCAGCAGGGGAGGCAGAAAATGAGGTGCCGGAGGATAAATTATACGATCTGTCCCTGCTCAAAGAACTCGATGACCCTGCCTATGTTTCAGAAGTGATTTCCTTTTTCCTGGAAAGCGCACCCAGAGACATTAAGGACCTTGCGCCTTTGGTTGAACAGAAAGACTGGCCGGCCTTACAGAAAAAGGCCCATAAGGTAAAAGGGGCGGCAGCCATGTTACAATCAAAGCACCTGGCCGAAAAGCTTTCTGCTATTGAATCCTATGCAAGAGAGCAAAAAAGCCTTGAAACGATCCGTGAAATGGTGAATGAAGCCACCGGGCTATTTGAGAAGCTGCAAAAACAACTGGAAGAAGAGCTGGAGCAGCTGAAAAAAGAAGCCGGTTCAGGCAGCTGAAATGACTATTTTTGTAATAAACAACTGAAGAATCCAATATGAAGATCTTAGTGGCAGAAGATGAACCGATGTTATTAAAAACCATTGAGCTGAAGCTTAAGAAAGAAGGATATGAGGTGATTGCAACACCCGATGGTCGCTTAGCATTGGAAGAACTCGAAAAGGGTTTGCCCGACCTGATCATTTCTGATATCATGATGCCTTATGTATCCGGATTGGAGATCATCAATTTTGTGCGTCAGAAAATGAACCAGAAGACACCGATCATTATGCTGTCTGCGATGGAGCAGGAAAAAGTAGTGATGGAAGCTTTTGAACTTGGTGCGGATGATTATATCACAAAGCCCTTCAGTTTAAACGAACTGGTTATCCGCGTAAAAAGGCTTACTGTCAGAAAAGGATAATGCTTGCCAAAGCTGCTCAGATGGGGAGCGCATAAATCAGACAAACCCAAACACTGCATGATCATTACTAAAAAAATATGGCGGGCTGTTTTCTTGTTTTTTTCAGTTTTCACCACTACCGTATTGTATGCTCAGGATACCAGCAGTGCTGATGGGTTAATGGCAGAAGCCAGGAAAGCCGCATTTGACAGAAATGATTATCCCCGCGCAAAAGCATTATTATACAAAGCGGCCCGCATCAGCCCGGATTATGCAGATGTGAAAATTTTTTTAGGCCGGATCTATACATGGACAAAAAATTATGATAGCGCCCGGATCTGTTTTCAGACTGTGTTGAAAACAAAACCTGAATATGAAGATGCATCCATCGCCTACTGCGATCTTGAATATTTTGCAGACAACTATGATAAAGCATTAGCCATTTGCAGATCGGGCCTGCAGAATAACCCTGCCTCTGAAGCCCTCATGTTTCGCGAAGCGAAGATCCTGAATGTGCAGGGGCAAAGAGAAGCGGCAGAAAGAGCTTTACAAAAACTACTTCTTCTGAACGAGAATCATGCAGAAGCAAAAGCATTGGCAAAAACATGGCGGGAGGAAAGAAATATCACCAAACCCGATAGTGTTATTGTGGTGGCAAAGCCTGTTGATATCACCAACCAGGACAGTCTTTCTGCAGATGGCCTGTTGGTATTGGCACGCAAAGCCGCATTTGATGAAAAGAATTACGAGCTGGCAAAATTCAGGCTCTACAAAGCACTGCATATCAGTCCTGATTATGCAGATCTCAAGATCTTTCTCGGGCGCCTGCATACCTGGTCTAAAAATTATGATAGTGCCCGTTATTATTTTGGCGAAGTGCTGAAAAAAGATCCGGGCTATGAAGATGCTTCCAATGCATGGGCCGATCTTGAATACTGGAACGATGATAACAAAAAAGCACTGCAGGTAACAGATGATGCATTACAGTTTCATCCTGCATCCGAAACCCTGTTGGTAAAGAAAGCGAAGATCCTGTATTCTTTACGCCGTTTTGCAGAGGCGCAGACAGCAATAGACAAAGCATTGATCACCGACAGAAACAATACCGAAGCAAGGTCTCTTTCTGTGAGGATCAGGGAATCGGCTTCCAGGAACAAGATCGGGTTGAGTTACGACTATGTTTCGTTTGATAAACAGTTTGCAGACCCCTGGCACCTCGCCAGTTTTGATTATACCCGAACAACCGGAATAGGTTCTATGACGGGCAGGATCAATTACGCCAACCGTTTTAAGGAAAATGGTGTGCAGTATGAATTTGAAGCCTATCCACATATCTCCAATACTTTTTACAGTTATGTGAGTGTTGGCTATTCAGATAATGTGGGGGTGTTTCCGCAATGGCGTGGCGGTTTTTCTTTGTATGCCAATCTCCCGAAAAGTTATGAGGCTGAGCTGGGTATACGCATGTTGAAATTTTCAGGCGATCCCGTATATATTTACACCGCTTATCTGGGTAAGTATTATAAAAGCTGGTTGTTCACCGGCAGAACCTATCTCACACCGGGCACTTTCACCAAAACCATTTCTGCGTCCTACAGCATCGGTGCCAATTACTATTATGGCAGCGCAGATGATGTGGTTGGTGCTACCGTTGGTTATGGTATCTCTCCGGATGACCGGCAGAATTCCATACAGTTAGATAACACGATCCGGCTTATCTCTTATAAAGCCGGCCTTAGCTTTAAAAAGAAGGTTTCAAAATTCAATGTAATGAATATCGGTGTTAGCTGGTTCAACCAGGAATACCTGCCACAAACCAAGGGCAATCAATATCAAATCAGTATCGGATGGCTTCACCGTTTTTAAAAATCAGTATCGGTTCTTTTTTACGGGCGATCCTTTTGTTGCTTGTACTGCTTCCGATATGGATGCTGATCATCTGGTTATGCACCGATAAAAGAAAAATGGTGATTGCCATTATCGACAAAACGGTGCTTACTGCAAAAGGCCAGGAACATATTTCTCTTAACTGGGTATTGAACCAGGAAAAATTTTCGAAGACCAATACCGAACTCTATCATAAAGAACGGGATTACTTCGGGTTTTTTCCGCTGGATAAACAGAAATTTCAGTTAAAGGGGCTGGAGCGGTTCAGCACCGAACAACTTGACCAGTTAGGCAATGATGCCGATGCCGCTTATATAACTGATGCTTATGGTATCTATAAGAACGAATGGTATGGAGAGGGCAATGAAAAAGAAAGATCGGGGATCGTGTATGGCGGCATGAGCCAGCAGGATCTTTACCTGCTGCAGCTGATGCAAAAAAAACACAAACTCATCATCACAGAATTCAACTGCCTGGGTTCGCCCACAGCCCCGGCTGTGCGCAATGAATTTGAACACAGTTTTGGCGTAAAATGGACCGGTTGGATTGGCAGGTATTTTGAATCATTTGATACCACTACCAATAAAGAGCTTCCTTCCTGGCTCATCAAAAACTACCTGGCACAACACAACAACCGTTGGCCCTTTACCAAAAGCGGGATTGCTTTTGTGCATTCAGACGACCGGGTGGTGATCCTTGAAAACAATACCCATCTCAACCAGGAGCTACCATTTATTTATTCTTCTGAAGAAGGCCAGGGCCATTACGGTTTACCGGCTAAAACCTCTTATTCATTCTGGTTTGATATCATAGAACCCGATACCAGCTTTAACCATGTGATCTCAAGTTTTCAGATTGATGTAAATGATGCGGGAAAAAAAGTGTTGGCTGCATACGGGTTGTCTGAAAAATTTCCTGCCGTAACGGTTCACCTGAATAATGATTATCGGTTTTTTTATTTCTCTGCAGATTTTGCCGATAACCCGATCGGTTTTAATTCTTCTTACTTTAAAGGCGTCAAGTACTTTAAATGGATGATGTATAACAGCCGGGACCCATTGGAACGCAAAAGTTTTTTCTGGAAACTATACCAGCCATTGGTTACCACTATCTTAAACGATTACTACAACTCGATCAGGGTTCAGAAACCTTCTTAATGCGATGTAAAGTTTTGTAAGAGGCTGTCGGGCACAATACGCAAATTACCCAGGAACTGGTTGTTCTTGTTTTTAAAACGGTTGAATGCTGCTTTCAGCTCGTTGGTTTTTGTATCGTTTTTCTCCGATTCCAGGCCCATATTCGGATTAATGGAATAGAGGTCGTTTCCATTTAACAGATAATTACCCATTACAAAATCGATCATTTCTGTTTTTGTCTGCATGATCGGGTAAGCATGAATATTCCGGAACTGGCGCATTGTATCCAATCCCGCACCCATCCAGGCTGCTGCTTCTGGAAGTTTCATCTGATACGATTTTTTCAGCCAGGCAAGCAGGCTCGGGGTGATATCAAAATGCGTAGATATGGAACGCATCTTTGCGGTTCGTTTCAGCATTGGTGAGTAGATGATCAGTGGTACATGGTAACGGTCTATTTTATTACTCATGGGTATTTCCGGCATACGGTGGTCGCCGGTGATCACAAACACGGTATTGGCAAAATCCGGCCGCCGGCTGTATTCGTTTATAAATTGTTTGATCGCATCATCCGTATAAATGATCGAAGCAAACTGGTATTTATATTTTCTGTTCTGGTTTTTGATATCCTCAGAAAAACCCAATTCATTCATTCTTGTTTCAAACTTTTGCAGATAGGCTTCCTGCTCATTGATCAGGAATGGATTGTGAGTGGAAACCGTAAGCACAACGCTTAGGTTCGGTTGCGGTGTAATGTTTTTGGTTTCCAGAAAACGCCTGAACAATTCTTTATCACCATACCCCCAGGTAAACCCGTTCTGCGATGGCATTTGCACATACCCCGCAGGAAAAGTTTTGATATCGTTGATCGCATTCACATTATTCTTTCTCAGGTACACATCCATATTATCAAAATGCGAGTCACCACCATAATAGAAGGATGTGTTATATCCGTTGTGCTGTAAAAGGTTCATTAATGACAAATGCCCCGGCATTTTATCGCCCAACTCATTAAATCCGTTTTTTGCAAATGGCAGGGAGCCGATCAAAGAGGGCAACGCAGCAAAGGTCCTTCCTCCCTCACTCAAGCAGTTTTCCCAGTAAAGGCTGTGGTCCGAAAGCGAGTCAACGAACGGCGTAAAGTTTCCGAGGTAAGCCCCTTTATTGGTAAACGCGCGGCCAAGGCCTTCTACCAATACTATCACAATATTAGGTGGCGTTACCGAAGGGGTGAAGAAAGGAGAGAGAACATCACCCGTAGTATCAACCGTATGCAGGAAGGGGTAATTTTTTTCGTCTATATAATGATAGGCAAATAATTTTGCATCATCGGCATTGTTTGTGTAATCTCCCGAATAATTGTTTGAGTAAATATCCTGTTCTTCATTAGGCGGGAAAAAATGAGTATAGGTTGCATTGAAAAAATACGATGATTTATTCAGTGAGAGGTTATTACTGTATTCCTGTCCCGGCATCCATTCATTCACCAGCGATGGTGCCTTCGTAAATGCCGCCATCACAAGGGCTGCAAAAAAAATAAAACTGATCCATCCACCCGGCTTTATTTTTTTGGGTAACAGTATCAACGAGCTGAACACAAGGATCAACAGCACTACAAAAGCAAGGATCATAGAAAGTTTAATACCTCCGGATGCGCCCACGGTTTGCCGGATATCCGCAATCGAATAACCCCACAGATCCGCTCCCAATGGTACCAGTGTGCTGATAAAGTATTGCGAAAGCGAAACCTGTACCAGCAACAACACTACAGATACCACGATAAAGAAAATATGTGCCACTCTTTTATGAATCAGGTAGCATAAAGCAAACAAAACATAATTTATCGCACACACCTGTAAAAAGAATACCAGGTCTTTGGCCAGTCCCGTGGCAACCACCATGCCCAATAATTTAGGGGTGCCGTGCAGAACCATATCGCTGATGATCTCAAAAGCACGGGTGAGCACAAGCAACAACAAGAGTACAACAGCATG
>CBHRAM010000141.1:0-8581 GCA_966076165.1 uncultured Chitinophagaceae bacterium | reverse complement strand
TGCCGTACCAATGCCCGTTCACCTGTTGGGCAGAACTGGGTATCTGTGCAGTCAATACGATACAAACCAGGGCTGTTTTGATCAATTTCATCATACTGCACGCAAAATAGTAAAGGCCTACCTCCTGAAAGCCCGAAAGTTGCTAACATATAAACATTCCCGGCCCGGGTTATAAAACAACTATAATAATTAATGTCTTTATGCTGTAGAGAGGCCATAAGCGGGGTCAAATGAAACAATCGTACCTTTGCACCCATCAACAATCTCAAGCACATGGATCCGGTTCTCGTTGGACAATACAATACACTCAAAGTAAGCCGGAAGGTAGATTTTGGATTTTACCTCGATGATGGTGAAGAAGGCATACTTCTGCCCAAACGTTTTGCACCCAGAACCCTCCGTATCGGCGATGAGATCAATGTATTTGTGTACCACGATTCAGACAACCGTCTTATTGCCACTACCCAGAAAGCCAAAGCCTGTGTGGGTGAGATCGTGAAAATGAAATGTATCTCAGTTACCGGCCTCGGTGCTTTTCTGGACTGGGGATTGATGAAAGACCTGTTCGTGCCAAAATCCAAACAACTGGGCGGGATGCGCGAAGGTGCTGAATACCTGGTAAAACTGTATATCGACGAACAGACCGGAAGGGTAGCTGCCACAGAAAAAATTGAATCTTTACTCAGCAATGACGAACTCACTGTGAAAGAAAAAGATATTGTGGACCTGCTGGTATACCGTCAATCAGAACTGGGTTGGGTAATGATCATTAATAATATCCATACAGGCATTCTGCATAGCAATGAAGTGTATACCACTTTGCATGTGGGAGATAAAATGCAGGGCTTTGTGAAAACGATCCGCCCGGATAATAAGATCGATGTAGTGCTGGGTAAGCCCGGTTTTCAGAAAGTAGAAGATGAAGCAGGTAAGATCCTTCGTTTGCTGGTTGAGAATAATGGATATCTGCCGTATCATGACAAATCAGACCCGCAGGAGATCTATGATTTCTTTGGTATGAGCAAGAAAACTTTTAAGATGACCACGGGTACGCTTCACAAACAACAAAAGATCGCTTTTACCAAAACCGGGATCCAGTTGGTAACGGCAGAATAGAACCCTTTCGGCAGGTTTTCGTAAAGAAATTGAATATCTTCGGAATGCATATTTCATGGATTCAATTTTTCTTTATGCCAAAGCCTTACCTGCAGGTCTTATTCTTTTTCATCTTCCCGTTCATTGCGTTTACGCAACCTGTTCCTCCGGTTGTTCAAAAAGACTGGCTGGTATACCCGGTTACCGCCAAAGCACAGGTAATCGTTTCAAAAGATCAGCGTGATATCATGCTCAACAACGGGCTGGTGCAAAGAACTTTTCGTGTAACGCCTGATCTGGCCTGTATTGATTATAAGAACCTGGTAAACGGTCAGCAATTACTCAGGTCTGTAAAGCCCGAAGCCCGTATTACCCTTGATGGTATTGATTATCCGGTTGGGGGTTTATACGGACAAAAAGAGAATGCCTATCTCTTGCCTGAATGGGTTAATCACCTGCAGCAGGGTGACAGCAGCTTTCATTATGTTTCCTACAGCGTTTCAGACATCACACCTTTTCTGCATTGGAAAACGGATATGTGGTCGGGTGGTAAACAGCCGCCTTCCGGAAAAGTATTATCACTTCGTTTTCAATCTTCACTGCCTGCCTTAAAAAGGATTGAAGTTGCTGTTCAGTACGAATTGTATGATGGGATTCCCCTGATCTGCAAATGGGTATCGGTTACCAATCGTTCAGGGCGTGAGATCACGGTTGATCATTTAGTGAATGAAATTCTTGGGATGGTGGAAGAGGAGAGTGCCGTAGTTGGTAAACCCGAACAAATGAAAAAACCATCCGGCATTTATATTGAAACGAATTATGCTTTCAATAATGCCATGCGGTATGATATCAGCGACCAGACCATTCATTGGAAAACAGATACTGCATATACATCGCAAGTGAATTACAATTATGAAACACCCTGTTTACTGGAGATCTATCCCGATAAAGCACCGGGTACTGCATTGAAACAGGACGAAGAGATCAAATCTGTGAGAACCTATGAATTATTGATGGATAGTTATGACCGGGAAAGACGCGGGCTGGCCGTTCGTAAAATGTACCGGACAATTGCGCCTTGGACAAATACCAATCCCATCTTCATGCACCTCGTAAGCCGGAATGATGTGCAGGTGCGAAATGCGATCGATCAGTGTGTGGCTACCGGTTACGAAGCTTTGATCCTGAGTTTTGGCAGCCATTGTAATATGGAAGATACTTCTGCAGAAAATATTCAGCGTTGGAGATCATTGGCCGATTATGCGCATAGTAGAAAAATTTATATCGGCAGTTATTCTTTGTTCAGTTCCAGAACCATCAGTCCGGAAGATGATGTGATCAACCCCAATACCGGTAAACCCGGTGGTGCTTTTTTTGGGAATGCACCCTGTATGGGAAGTAAATGGGGGTTGGCCTACCTGGCTAAACTGAAAACATTTATGCGCCGTGCCGCTTTTGATATTTTTGAAAATGATGGCCCTTATCCCGGCGATGTTTGTGCATCCACCACGCATCCCGGTCATACCGGATTGAAAGATTCGCAATGGAAGCAAATGGAACTGCAGAAAAGCCTCTATCACTGGTGCAGTGAAAATGGGATTTATGTAAATGCACCTGATTGGTATTTTCTGGATGGAACCAATAAAATAGCTATTGGCTATCGCGAAGTCAATTTCTCTTTATCACGCGAACAGCAAATGATCCTGAACCGTCAGAATATTTATGATGGCACCTGGGAAAAAACACCTTCGATGGGCTGGGGGTTTGTGCCCCTCACCAAATACCAGGGCGGTGGGGCAGAAGCCGTACTGGAGCCCCTGAGTGAACACCTGAAAGATTATGAACAACTGATGGTTCAATACTATGGAGCCGGTGTACAGGCGTGTTATCGTGGCCCCCGGTTGTTTGATACCGAAGCCACCAAAAGAACCGTCAGTAAAGTAGTGAGCTGGTATAAACAATACCGTTCGATTCTTAATTCCGATATCATCCATCTCCGCCGGGCCGATGGCCGCGACTGGGATGGCATCCTGCACGTAAACCCGCAACTGAAAGAAAAAGGGTTCATGCTTTTATATAATCCTCTGAAAGAAAAGATCACGCGGACCATTAAAATTCCTCTCTATTATACGGGACTTACTGAGAAAGTGACCATTGTGAATGAGCAGCAAGTCAGCTCAGTAAAAACACTTAACAGGGATTATTCTATTGACCTGAGTTTTACCCTTGCCCCTGAATCCTATACCTGGTTTATCTTTCAAAAATAATAGCCTACTAAAAATGTAGACTGATATTTTTTGTATATTTGTCGGATAAATATCTCCATGAAGCAGTTTTTCAAAGTGGTTATCATTGGCCTGTTATATGTTTGCCTGATCACATCAGTTCCGGCGCAGGATTATAAACAGGAAATTGATAACTGGCATCAGAAACGCGTCACATCTTTACTTTCACCCACCGGCTGGTTCAACTTAGAAGGTTTGTTCTGGCTGAAACCCGGCCTGAATACATTTGGAAGCGATGCCGCTAATGATATTGTTTATGCCAATCCTTCTTTTCCAAAGCAGACGGGTTCGTTTGAATGGGAGAACGGAAAAGTAAATTGGATCAGCGCAACGGGGATCAAAGTAGCAGTGAATGACACGGTTACCGATCGCTCCGTTATATTTGAAGAAGGAACAAAAGTGGCCATACTCTCCCTGGGAGATTTTCGTTGGAACATCATTAAACGCGATGATAAGATCGGAGTCCGTTTCCGCAATTTGCAGGCTGCCGCCGTTAAAAACTTTAAAGGAATCAAACGTTACCCTGTAAAAGAACAATGGCAGATAACGGCACATCTCGAAGCTGTTCCTAAAGCAAGCATACTGATCACCAATGTACTTGGCCAGACCAAACCAGAAGATTCTCCCGGTAAACTGGTATTTACAGTAAATGGCCAGACCTATCAATTAGACCCTATTGTGGAAGGTAACCAGCTTTTTATTTTGTTTGGAGATGCCACCAGCGGTCATGATACTTACCCATCCGGAAGATTCTTATATGCTAAACTGCCTGATGCAAACGGTAACACGGTTCTTGATTTTAATAAGGCCATCAATCCTCCCTGTGCATTTTCCATTTTTGCCACCTGTCCATTGCCACCTAAGCAGAACATCTTACCGATAGCCATAACAGCGGGAGAGAAGGATTATGTGATAGAGAAAAAATAAACCAGGATCGTGTTCCTGTACTATGGTATCATAAGATAAATATCGGGCTTAGGATAGCGATAACATCATATCATAGTTAGAACCATTGTATTCAAATTGTCCCAAACGGGTGAATCCGTTTCTCAGATAATACTGTATGGCCCTTTCATTATCTGCCTGTACACCACCCCATAAAATGATCCTGTTGATCTTTCGTGTTTTAAGATCAGCTATGATAAATTGTAAGAGGCTGCTGCCAATACCCTGGCCTTGTCTGTTATCTGCTACAGAAGGCGCGAAAGTGCTGTCACGTTCCTGATCCGGTACCAGCCCGTATGATTCTAAACGTGCCCGGTCGTGTTCCAGTATACCTCTTTTAATGATCGCATACCCTACAATTGCACCGGTTTCCAGATCTACGGCAATATATCCTAGACGCAGGTCGTTCTCACTGTAAAAATCAACCATCGATTGCTTGTCAAAAGCATGTGGGCCAAAACGTTTTCTTGTTTCCTGGCTCAGGCCATTTACATACGAAACCAGGTTGTCAAAATCTCCCTTATCCAATCTTCGCAAAAGAAAGGGCAGGTTGTTTTGTTTATGCTGGATCATGATCAGATGGGTAAATGAAGAGAGGATGGCGAAGGATCCAATCCCTTATGTATTATAGAGGAAAAGCCGGATCCTTTTTACCTGGTTCCTGAGCAGGTAAAAAAGTACTGTGCCCATAACAGGAACCAGGCTTATAACAGATAGCCAGATCAGCTTGGTTTTAAAACCAATAGAACTGATACTGAATAATTGCCTGGCAGCAGTCACCACCAATGCAATATGAAAAAGGATCATAATAGTCCATAACAACAGGCCGAGATCAGGTGTTAGTACAGTCATACCTTTTATTTAATAAGGTGAATAATCGGTTTTTTATAAATAATAGCTCCCCGGATTTATTTACTCTCGCCTACTTCCTTATTCACATCATCTTTCGAAAAAGCGATGATCAGTAAAAAAGCAATAACAAACCAGCTTTGGAACAGCAGGTTGTTTTTGGCAAGGCTTATGGTCAATTCTGCGGAGAGTAGATGTATCAGATGCATGTGCTTCAGTTTGTATTTGAGTATAGAGTAAAAGTAACCGGCTTATGCAGCCTCACCTAGGGGGAAAATCCCCCTTTTTTAGGGGATTTCACCCGTACTAACATACGTTAGCATAAATCATTATCTTTGCAGCTCAAAAAATCAGGAGATGAGTAACAGAACCGTTTATATTGTAGCCGCCGTTCGTACGCCTATCGGTAGTTTTGGCGGAACCTTAAAAGACTTTACCGCCCCTCAATTGGGTGCCATTGCCATTAAAGGAGCGGTTGCCAAAGCGGGTATTCAGCCATCAGATGTGCAGGAAGTATTGATGGGCTGTGTGATCCAGGCCAATACGGGTCAGGCCCCTGCCCGGCAGGCAGCTAAATTTGCCGGACTCCCCGATCATGTGATCTGTACCACCGTAAACAAGGTTTGTGCCAGCGGTATGAAAGCCATTGCCCAGGGTGCGCAAAGTATTCTTTTAGGCGATGCTGATATTATCGTTGCCGGTGGCATGGAGAGTATGAGCAATGTGCCTTTCTATAGTCCCAATATGCGTTGGGGCAATAAATACGGTAATGTGTCCATGATCGATGGGCTTGCCAAAGATGGGCTTACCGATGTGTATAATAATTACGCCATGGGCAATGCGGCTGAACTCTGTGCCAAAGAATGTAATGTGAGTAGGGAAGAACAGGATGCATTTGCTATGGAAAGTTATAAAAGAAGCCAGGCTGCTATTGCCAATGGGGCTTTTGCAGAAGAGATCGTACCCGTAGAAATACCGCAACGGAAAGGCGACCCTGTATTATTTACAAAGGATGAAGAACCTTTCAATGTAAAGTTTGATAAGATCCCGGAACTCAAACCGGCTTTCACCAAAGATGGTACGGTTACAGCTGCCAATGCTTCCACCATGAATGACGGAGCTGCAGCCGTGGTGTTGATGAGCAAAGAAAAAGCAGATGCCATGGGTATCAAACCGCTGGCCATTATCCGCAGCTATGCCGATGCAGAGCAGGCACCCGAATGGTTTACCACAACCCCTTCAATGGCGGTTCCCAAAGCGATAGCCAAAGCGGGTTTGCAGATGAGTGATATTGATTTTTGTGAGTTAAACGAAGCTTTTTCAGTGGTCGGTATCGTGAATACCCAAAAAATGAAACTGGATCCTGCCAAAGTAAATGTGCATGGCGGAGCGGTATCTATAGGTCACCCATTGGGCTGCAGTGGCGCAAGAATCATTGTTACCCTGATCAATGTACTCAAACAAAACGGTGGAAAGATTGGTGCAGCCGGTATCTGTAATGGGGGAGGTGGGGCGAGTGCGATGGTGGTGGAGTTAATTAATAATTAGCAATTAGTAATTGAAAATTCATAGCCCGTCATTTCGGCGAGGAACGAGGAGAAATCTTTAGATAGATAAAGCTATTTCAACCCGGAACTCTTTGAAATGATGGGTTTATTCTATTTTAACAAAGATGGTACAGATTAGAAAAGCAGATTTTTCTGATGCGGAAATGATCGCAGACCTCAGCAGGGAAACATTTTACCACACGTTTGCTGAATTTAACACCAAAGAGGATATGGATAAATTCCTCATCGAGCAATTCAGTAAACAAAAGCTGATGGCCCAGGTTACCGAAGAGGGCAATATTTTTTTGTTGGCCTATGTGGGTGATCAGCCTGCCGGGTATGTTTTCATAAAAGAAAATACCCATGAAGCGCTCGGCAATAAAAATGCAATTGAAATTTCAAGATTGTATGCCCGGACCTCTTTTATCGGCAAAGGCATCGGCAAAGCCTTAATGGATGCCGCCATCGAAACAGCCAAGGAACTACAAAAAGAATATATCTGGTTAGGCGTATGGGAGCACAACCACCGCGCCATCGGGTTCTACAAAAAATACGGCTTCGAAAAATTCTCCGAACACGATTTTATCCTCGGAAATGACGTGCAACGGGATTGGGTAATGAAAAAGGAAATTCTTAATTTCTAATTCTTAATTTTTAATTACTCTTCCACGGCCCATACTTATGCTCCGCCTCCGATGCCTTATCCGCATAAGGACCAAAGGGATGATCAAAAGGTTTCTTCTTGATATTTGGCCAGTCTTTACTGAGATCCTTTGCCGGCCGGGGTTGTGAATTCACAAATGCGGCAACATCCCAGGCCTGTTCTTCCGTTAACTGTGGATTATGATAATTGGTGGGATTGGGCATATTGTTCTTTACATATCCCGCAAACCGCGATAAACGAAACAGGCCTGCCCCTATATTATAACTATTGTTTCCCCATAAAGGGGGATAGAGATACGTTGCATTATCGGCATTGATCTGTCCCTCTCCATCCTTCCCATGACATTTTTCGCAGGTACTTGTATACACAAGTTGTCCTTTAACCGGATCTGCGGCACGTGATAAATGTTTCAGCTCCATAATACCCGTGCCTTTGGGTTTGCTGCCTTTTTTAATATCACTTCCGAGCCATTTGATATAGGCAACGATCGAACGCATTTCCTTACTGTTCGTATCCAATGCCTTTCCGTTAAGGCTTCTTTCAAAACAGTCGTTCACCCTTTTCTCAATACTTTCAATACTGCCCGAACGTTCCCTGAATTTTGGGTAAGTAGATGCAACAGCGCCATAATTATTACCCCAGGGCTTGGTACCGGCTTCCAGGTGACAGTTCTGGCAATTCATGCCATTGCTGGTATGTGCTACCGTTCCTTTCGGGCCAAGATAGTAGGCTGTTTTTTCGATCAGGCTTCTTCCGTAACGGATCAGGTCTCCGCTTTGATCAACCGGGATCTGGTTTGCAGCAGCACCCGTCCAGCAATCCGCAGTATCTGTTTGTGTGATGGAATGATCAACAGGTTTATCTGTATTGCACGACACTGCCATCAGTATCAAACACAATATCAATAAACAATTCGATCTCATGATTTCCGGTTATACGATTTTACTCTGTGAACCTCTGTTCCTCTGTGCCCTCTGTGTTAAAAAGAAGGATACTTAGTATTACAACTGTTTATTTTCTCAACACAGAGGGCACAGAGTTCAGGAGTTACACAGAGGTGTTAATGTGGTAGTCTATCTCTCAATAAACCATACACCCAGGTTCCTGCAATAGCACTTAATAAAGTTATGGTTACCACTGTTGCACCGGTTCCGATGGTTGCAAATAATGGGCCCGGACAGGCACCCGTCATGGCC
>CBHRAM010000140.1:0-8588 GCA_966076165.1 uncultured Chitinophagaceae bacterium | reverse complement strand
TTGTAAGCAAATTACATTTTACCTTTCTTCTCCATCTTTTTGCAGGCATCACCACAAACATGTCCTTTCTCTCCGTGAGCGTAAACATGTTTACCATCTTTACAGGCTTTGGTGCATTTGTGGTCTTTCATGGCCATTTTATCATCCATCTTGTCCATCTTATGGTCCATTTTGGATTCCATCTTATCCATTTTCTTGTCCATCTTGGATTCCATTTTGTCCATCTTCTTATCCATCTTGGAATCCTGTGCAAAAGCAGCAGTGGATAAAAAGCCTGTCATGAACAGGATGGCGGCAAAGGTTTTTACTGTTTTCATATGGTTAATTTTGAGTGAAGACGGGGGCGTTCTTTATTCCTTACAGCTTCATTTCAATTTAGTAATATTTAACAGGTGGCGAATGGTTCATGGTTCATAGATCATGGCCATGAACCATGATCTATGAACAAAAAAACTATTTCATCACATCCTCAATTACCTTACCCACCGTACCACTCGGCATTTGTATATGCAGTAACGCCGCAACCGTAGCAGCGATATCTGTCATGTAGGTTTCACGGTTTGTTTTCCCTTTTTTGATCCCCCAGCCATAAAACACCAATGGAATATGTGCATCATAAGGGTACCAGGCGCCATGGGTGGTTCCTGTTGCACCGCCTTCAATATAGCCGGGTTTGAGGATCATTTGAATATCTCCGCTGCGGCGTGGGTTAAAGCCATTGGCCAGCATTTCGCGAAGGGTTTTATTAATAGGGGTGGTCATGATATCTGCCGTGGCAAATGCATTGGTCACCGCTTCATTCTTTTTTACATATTGAATGATCCATTCTTTCACCGGCTCTTCATCCAGTTTGGCAGAATCCAGTTTGCCGTGGTTCAGGTAGATCTGGTCGTTCATCATACTGGCCACCAGGTTATCTGTTCCGAATTTTGCTTTCAGTTTGCTGTTCAGGTCTTTGGCATTCAACCCTTCCAGTACACCACCCGGTAGTTTATTCTCTTTCATAAATCCAGGCACATGGGCCACGGCGTGATCGGCAGTCAGGAAAACCGTGTATTGATTTTTTCCTACGCTTGCATCAAGGAAACTGAACAATCTTCCGAGTTCTTCATCTAGTCTTACATAATCATCCACCATTTCCCATGAATTGGGACCGAATGAGTGGCCGATATAATCCGGAGATGAAAAACTTACCGCAAGAAAATCAGTGGCAGCGCCTTTTCCCAGATTTTCGGCAAGCACAGCCGCTTTGGCCATTTCAACCGTTAACGTATTACCGTAAGGAGTAGAAGATATTTTACTGTAATCTTTCTCTACAAATTTGGTCAGATCGTAGGGAAATGCTTTTGCATCCGCACCAAAGGGTTTTCCTTCGTACGATTTTTCATCAGCTGTTGCATATTGCGCATACACATCTTTTGGTAAGGCAATATTCCAGTTCAGTTTGTATAAAGAATCGACCAGTTTACGATCGTTGAATTTGTTTACCCATTCAGGTAAAGCATTCATGTAATAAGTACTGGTAATAAAATTGCCCGATTTGCCTTCGTACCAATAGGCTGCATTGGCCGAATGACCGGCCGGCAGGATAGAACCCCTGTCTTTCAGGGCCACGCCAATTACTTTGCTTTTAAAATTGGTAGCGAGCCTTAATTCATCACAGATAGTAGTGGTGAGCATGTTGCGCGGGCTCATCTGGCCATCCTCAACGGTTTTACCCCCAACACCATTTACTGTCTTATCCTCACTGCAATACACCGTTTTCATCGTTTGGTTATCAAACCAGTTATTACCCGCAATTCCATGTATGGCAGGCACACTGCCGGTATATACGCAGGTATGTCCGCAGGCAGTAACAGTAGGCGTATACGGAATCAGGGTATTATCGCAGGAAAATCCTTCCCCAAGTAATCTTTTGAACCCACCATTGGCCTTATAAACGGGATTAAAGCGATAGAGATAATCCCAGCGCATCTGGTCGATGACAATCCCAACCACCAGTTTGGGGCGTTGAATGCCTTCTGAAGCCGTAGTGGCCGTTTTTTGTGCATTGGCAGATAAGGCCAAAACAACTGCTAAAGCGGGTAAAATCAGTTTTTTCATATGTTTTCTTTGCTTTTTGGGGATATTTCAGTCATTAGAAAGGTTAAATGAGGGCATGAAGATACACTATGGGAATAAATGGGCTTGCCCTTTAGGGGCTAAAAGTTTACCTTTGCACCGATTTTTTAACCAAAGTAATCATTTGATAATATGGCAGACATCTTTGAGAAGCTACTTAAGAATTATGGTCCACTGGGTCAACACCGCGAACGTGCACACGGTTATTTTGCTTTCCCTAAGCTGGAAGGTGAGATCGGAAGTCATATGATCTTCCGTGGTAAAGAAATGATCGTTTGGAGTCTGAATAATTACCTCGGACTGGCCAACCACCCGGAAGTGAGAAAAGCGGATGCGGATGCGGCCGTTAAATTCGGACTGGCCCTGCCTATGGGAGCGCGGATGATGAGCGGGAACTCTGATTACCATGAGCAATTGGAAAGAGAACTGGCTGCTTTTGAAAGTAAAGAAGATGCGATCCTGATGAACTTCGGTTACCAGGGTATCATGAGTGCGATAGATGCGATCTGTGGCCGTCACGATGTGATCGTGTACGATGCAGAAAGCCATGCCTGTATCATTGATGGCCTTCGTTTACATCCGGGCCACCGCTATGTATTCAAGCATAATGACCTGGAAGATTTTGAAAAACAAATGGAACGTGCCACGGCTTTGATCGAAAAACAAAAAAGCGGTGGAATATTGGTGATCACAGAAGGTGTGTTTGGAATGGCGGGCGACCAGGGAAAACTGAAAGAGATCATTGACCTGAAATCAAAATTTGATTTCCGTTTGCTGGTAGATGATGCGCATGGATTTGGTACACTGGGTAAGACTGGTGCGGGAGCAGGTGAGGAGCAGGGTTGCCAGGATGGGATCGATCTGTATTTCTCCACTTTTGCCAAATCAATGGCTTCCATTGGTGCTTTTATGGCGGGTGATAAAGCGATCATTGATTTTATCCGTTACAATATCCGTTCCCAGATCTTTGCGAAGAGCTTGCCTATGCCGATCGTGATCGGTAACCTCAAGCGTCTGGAATTATTACAAACACAACCGGAACTCAAAGCCAGGCTGTGGAGCAATGCATTAAAACTGCAGAAAGGATTAACAGAAAGAGGATTTGATATTGGTAACACCAATACCATGGTTACACCGGTATATATGAAGGGTGGTGTGGAAGAAGCAACAGCCATGGTAATGGACCTGCGTGAGAACTACCATATTTTCTGTTCTATTGTGGTGTATCCTGTCATTCCTAAAGGACATATTATCTATCGTTTGATCCCTACCGCATCACATACCGATGCAGATATCGAAGAAACACTCAAAGCCTTCAGCGAAACCAAAGCGAAACTGGATGCGGGTGCGTATAAGGTGGAGATGATACCGGATATGGCGCAGTAATACCCCCCAACCCCTTGAAGGGGGAGTTAAAATAGTTAGCCTTCCCATGTTTTGGGAAGGCTTTTTTATGAGTGGTTTTTAAGGGAAGTGTTTTATTGTTTGCTTTGATGAAAACTGAATAGTGTATGTATATAGAACATTTAGCCATCTGGTGTAAGGATCTGGAAATGATGAAGGATTTTTATGTGAAGTATTTTGGAGCAACCGCCAATCAGCGATACCATAATCCTAAGAATCAATTCTATTCTTATTTCCTGAGCTTTGAAAAAGGGCCAAGGCTTGAGTTAATGCAGATGCCGGATATTCCGGATAGCTTGAATGATGTGATGGAACAGTTTACCGGGTTGATACATTTTGCCGTATCGGTAGGTACGGAGGAAAAAGTGAATATGATCACAGAACAATTCAGAAAAGACGGGATCCGGATCGTAGGTGAGCCGCGTAAAACCGGGGATGGGTATTATGAGAGTGCGATACTGGATATTGAGGGTAACAGGATAGAAATAACTGTGTAGGGTGTGTAATGTTATCTGAAGAACTGAATGTTGTTGATCATAAGACCAACAACGGCTGGACGGCAGGAAATAAGAAAGGAGATTATTCATCAATGAATGATCTCCTTTCTTATGGGTCTACTAATAAACCAATAAACGAGTAAACCAGTAAACCAATCAACCAACTACAATTTCTTGATCAGGTCATTCGCCTGTTTCACATAATCATCGTTCTTGGCTTCTGTGGCAACGGCTATACATTTTTCAGCACTTGCCTTGGCCGCCATTTTATCGCCCATATCTTTCTGGATCTTGGCCTGTAACAGGAATAACCAGAATGCTTTTGGATTGGCCTGCGTGGCTTTGGTAATATTCACCAATGCCTTGTTCAGGTTCTTGTCCCACTCATAATAAAAAGTAGCGGCCGACTGGTAAACAGCAGGATTCGGTGTTTCAGCAGCCAAAGCCCTTTCTACCTGTGCGCGGATCTTGTCCTTCACATTTACGCTCATCGGAATACTTACCAGCGCATTACCCCAGCGGATATCCAGCTTACAACTTTCAGGCTGAACGTCACTGAACTGCATGGTAAAGGTTTCTATATCACGATCTATTTTCACTGCTTTTATTTTGGTGCGAACCACGTCTTCACTTTCCTTGTAACCATCCGTACCCCAATTAGTGAGGCCTTTATTCAGGATAATCTCCCAGTATTCTTTGCCTGGAATGGTATACAAAACATAGGAACCTGTATCCAGCAGTTTGCCGCCCAACATGGTCTTTTCGGTGAATACGATACGTGTGGCCGCATTGGCGCCGGTACGCCATAATTTACCTAAAGGAGCCAGATCGCTATTGTCTTTTAACAGGCTGCGTCCTTTGATACTTGGGCGTGAATAGGTTAATTCAATGGAGCCGATACCGAACTCCTGTGTAATTTTCTGGGTAGGGCTTGGCGCAGGCATTTTGATCTGGGCAAAACCGGCTAGACTGCAAAGGGTTGCAGCCAGCATGAGCATTTTTTTCATACTTGTACTTGTTTTTTAGTGTGACAAACCTACATTATTTTCCGTGGGAACGATAGCAACGTTTAGGGAAATATGGCTTTTACATAACAGTTTGAATAATGGATTGTTCAGGTAACCGCTTTTAAAAACGTTCAGGTCGCTTGAGCGCCCCGACCGTTTTTAAAAGCTGGGTGAAAACGTTGCAATGTATCCCGCAGAAAATCGCGGTCGAGATGGGTGTAGATCTCAGTGGTGGTGATACTTTCATGTCCGAGCATTTCCTGAACGGCACGCAGATCGGCGCCGCCTTCTACCAGGTGTGTGGCAAAGGAGTGACGGAAAGTATGGGGTGAGATATTTTTAGTGATACCGGCTTTTTGTGCTGCATCCTTGATAATATAAAAGATCATGATCCGGCTCAGGTGCTTACCCCTTCTGTTCAGAAACAGAAAATCTTCAAACCCCGGTTGTATGGGTTGGTGCACACGGATACTGTCTTTATAGAGTTTGATATATTTAATGGCATCACGACCGATCGGCACCAATCTTTCTTTATCGCCTTTCCCGATCACCCTGATAAAACCCACATCCATATAGAGCGATGAGATTTTCAGGTTCACCACTTCACTCACACGCAGGCCACAACTGTACATGGTTTCCAGTATGGCTTTGTTACGGCCGCCTTCGGGTGTGCTCTGGTCGAGTTGGGCGATCACCAGTTCGATCTCTTCAAAACTTAAGGTATCAGGTAGCTTTCTTCTTGTTTTCGGAACATCCAGCAGGGTAGAAGGATCTGTTTTGGAAACCTGTTCCATCAAACAATACTTATAAAAACTCCGGATACCCGAAATGATCCTTGCCTGTGAAGTGGCCGTCATACCCAACTCACCGATCCATTTCACAAAATGCTGCAGGTCTTTTAATACCAGTTCTGAAGGTGCTACCAGTTGGTTACTCATCTGCAGGTAAGTAGTAAGCTTTTCTACATCATGCAGGTAGGCTTCCACAGAATGGTCACTCAGTGATTTTTCGAGGCGTAGCCAGGCTTTGTATCCTTTTTTATATGAGTCCCACATGGGGGAGAATTTTGAAATTTTGGAATCGGGAAATTTTGGAATTTGGTTATGAAGGTAAGCTAGACGATATTGCAATTTCAAAATTTCCCAATTCCAAAATTTCCCAATGCAAGTTAACCTTCGCTCGTTCAAACAAAAGGTCCGTTTTAATGGTAAAGCTTTTAAGCGTTATTTAGGAAAAATAGAAAAGAATCCGCCTCATCATCTCGATAAGATCGCTGAAGCGATTGATGCAGAAGTGTGGAAGGAAGTGGACTGTTTAAGTTGTGCCAACTGCTGTAAAAGCATGACGCCCACTTTTACCAATAAAGATATCAAACGTATTGCCGCGCATTTTGAGATCAAGCCCGATGAGTTCAAGGAAAAATGGCTGGAGTTTGACAAGAAAGCCGGTGATTGGGTAAACGTAAAACAACCCTGCCAGTTCCTGAATATGGAGAACCATATGTGCAGTATCTACGAAGTACGCCCTGAAGACTGTGCCGGGTTCCCGCACCTGAAGAAAAAGAAAATGGTTGAGTATATCCATGTTCACCAGCAGAATATTGAATATTGTCCGGCAACGTATAAGATGGTGGAGAAGATGATGGAACGGATATAATTAAGAATTAGAAATTAAAAATTGTTTTACTGCGCCTTGGCGCCTTTGCGTGCAGATTTTTGAGCAAGGGTATCAAGGCGCAATTTTTTTGGAGAAATGGTGCGATGAGATGGTGAAGCCTTTATTGAGGTAGAGCCGGTGGGCATCGAAACGTTGGTGGCCGGAATCGAGGGTAACATAGCCGTATCCTTTTTCTTTGGCCAATCCGATCACATGATCCACCAAGGCGCCGCCATGTCCAAGACCCCTTGCTTCAGGCAGGGTAGACAGGTCATCAATATAGAAATGCTTGCCATTAAAAGTAAACTGCAGGTAACGAAACCCGATCGCAGATAAAGCATATCCATCTTCTCCTTCAATAAATGCCAGTTGATATCCTTCACTGATCATGTTTCTGATCAACAGCAGAAATCCAGCTTCTTCCAGATGCGGCCTCAGTTCCTTTAAAGGCTTCCAGCACTTGAGTATATCCTGATCGGATACTGCAGTTTGAATTTTCATCACCCCCCTTAATTTTTAATTATTAATTTCTAATTCTTACTTAAAAATACACGTCTTCGATCATAAAGATCTCTTTCACTTTTTCATCTATGATGGTAATAGCCAATACATCAAACTGGATATATTTCCACTCCGGGTGCAGGTATTGATATTCTTCGGCGGCATTGCGGAGGTTGTTCATTTTATCGCGTGTGATACTTTCTTCCGGGCGGCCAAAGCGAAGCGAATGCCGGGTCTTTACTTCTACAAAATGCAGGAACCGGTCTTTGTAAGCAATGATATCTACTTCCCAGCGCCGGAAGCGCCAGTTTCGCTCCAGTATAGTATAGCCCAGTTTGGCAAGATGGGCAGCAGCTATTTCCTCGCCTTCTTTGCCTTTAGAGAGGTTATCGTTGGTCATGTTGATAAGCTTTTCCTAAAACTACCTATCCATACAAGATTATCGCGATTTAGGCGTTATAGGAAAATACGTGTAAATATTACGGTGATGGAGCTAAAAGACAATATCTATAAACTGCGGGGCAGGCTGATGCATTATGCATGGGGTGGTTATGAGTTTATCCCGGCTTTTTTGGGTATGACTAACCCCGAACACAAACCTTTTGCCGAATACTGGATGGGCGCTCACCCGCTGGCGCCCTCCGAACTGCTTACAACAGAAGGAGATATTTCCCTTTACAGTGCCATTCAGGCTTTTCCGGAAAGGATCCTTTCTGCCAGTGTGCATGACCGCTTTGGCGGTCTGCCTTACCTGTTTAAAGTGCAGGATGTAAGGGAGATCTTGTCGATCCAGGTGCATCCCTCCAAGGAAGAAGCTGAGAAAGGCTTCGACAGGGAAGAGGCCGAAGGGATACCCATCAATGCCCCTTACCGAAACTATAAGGACCGCAATCACAAACCAGAGATGTTGGTGGCTTTGAGTGAGTTCTGGCTGTTACATGGATTTAAACAGAAAGCCGATATAGAGAAAATACTCAGTGATGTACAGGAATTTAATATCCTGCTGCCACTCTTTCGGCGTGATGGATTAAAAGCTTTGTACCGGTTTGTAATGGAAATGGCCCAGCCTGAGATCAATGCCTTGCTGACCAACCTGATCAAGCGTAATATCCGTCAGAAAAATGAAGGGGAACTCACTAAGGAAATGCCGGGCTGGTGGGTGGCTAAAATATTTGAAGGAAAAGAGGAGATCGGGGATATTGACCGGGCCATTTTCTCGATCTATTTTTTCAATATTGTGAACCTGCACTCAGGCGAAGGTTTATTTCAGGGGGCAGGTATGCCACACGCGTACATGGAAGGACAATGCGTGGAACTGATGGCTAACAGCGATAACGTGCTAAGGGCTGGCCTTACGCCAAAACATATTGACGTACCGGAATTGATGAAGCATACGATCTTC
>CBHRAM010000139.1:0-8631 GCA_966076165.1 uncultured Chitinophagaceae bacterium | reverse complement strand
TTTGGTACTCCCGTTACGCGGGTTTCGTCGTTCGCTGCAAAATTTATAATAAACCCCACACCTTTTTTTCTCGTTGTTTTTTTTATGTCCAGAACTAAAGCTGAACGCTAAATGCAGAATGCTTAACGCCTCTTAGAAATTCGCGTTAAGCGTTCTGCGTTTAGCGTTCGGCATTTTACGTTCAAAAGAATGGGATTTTTCATGTGCAAATACCGGTTTTTTCCCGGTGTGTCTAAGTGATTCGTTTATTAGGTTTATATCACGATTAAGTTCTATGCTTAGAACTTATCTGATAAACGGAGATCGCTGAAAATCCTGAACAGAGTAAGCACCAGCCGCCTGAACCTGATAGGCCAGGCAAAAAACAGGGAACAATGGCAGAAACTCCAACCAAGAAAACAACGATCGATGATTACTACAGTGTAGTAAGATCAGCCGAACCGGTTCTTCTCAAACTCACGATCGGCGGGTATGGCCAGGAAGCATTATCGCGGGTAAAGCTGGATGGAAAAAATTTAGGTGATGACCAATCCGGGTCTTTTGAACTGGAATTGGGTAATGGTGATAGCCTGATCGGAAAGATCTTAAAAATAAAAACAGTGGTTACCGATGCCAACCGAAACCCAAACGATAATGCCAGTAAACTGTATGTAGTATTGACGGGAGGAAGCAAACCTTTTTCGAGAACATTGGAATCGACTGTAGATACAGACGGGGATACCGAAGATTATTCAATCAAAATCCAGTTCTATGAAGCGAGGTAATTATTGCATGCTGGTATTGTTGACTGTAAGCCTACTGTTGATAGGTAAAACAGATGCACAAAATACTGCTGATACCGCTATTAAAATAGATGTGCTGAAAGCAGCTGTTTCTCCTGCATCTAATTTATTGGGGCTTTCGCCATCCGATATAGAAAAACCCACTGATCCCAGTGCTTTGATGCTTTCACTCCGGTCGGCTACCGATGGCTTTTCTGCCTTCCCCAATAAATATGCGGTAGATATTGCCCCATTTTTACTCTTTTCAAAACAGGGTGTTTCGATCAAGGACCTGCAGTCTGTAAAATTTCGTGACCTGGCCAAACAATCCTTTGTACTGTCTACTGCGATTAACCAGATATCAAAAGCAGATAATAAGGAAGATACTGTTGATATGACAAGGCTTGGGTTGGGTTTTAAGATTTCACTGATCAGGGGAACCCTTAACTCCGATTTTCTGAGAGCGATCCGGAAGATCAAATCTATCCAGAAAAACCTGCTGGATGAATATGACAAAGAAGAGGATTATGTAGAGGCAAATCCCAAATACAAAGAACTCGAAAAGAAGATCAACCAGATCATCAGTGATGGTGGACAGATACCCGCTGCACTGATCACTGAAAAAGCGACTTTATATGATAAGCTCATCACGGAATTCAATAATAAGAATGCACTGATTAAAAAAAGTAAAAAGGATATCAAAGACAGCCTGGAAGGAAAAACACTGGACCGGTATGGCTGGTTCCTCGATCTCTCGGGAGGGGTAGTGATGGATTTCAGGAATAACCAGTTTGAAAATAATAAGATCAGTAAAGCCGGTGCCTGGGTCACTTTCGGACATGATGATCTCAAAGGGTTTTCTGTATTATGGATCGCACGCTATCTGTATAGTCCCGATCTGGTATTGGCAAAGACGGGTTTATCCGGAAAAAATATTCAGTCCTTTGATATGGGGGGAAGATTGCTGTATAAAACAGAGGATAAAAAATTTCTGCTGAGTGGAGAAGCGATTTACCGCAGTATCCTCGAAAAAAGTATTGTGGATCCTTCCTGGCGGATCATGTTCAATGCTTCTTATGAGATCGGACTTAATCAGAAACTGATCTTCTCATTTGGAAGAAATTTTGACGGCACGTATTTCCGCGGCGGGAACCTTGGTTCTGGTATCAGCTTTTTGATCGGGCTGGGAAAACAAAAATTCAATGCGATAGAAAATTAATCCGGATGGCCGGCTTACATGATATTTCGTTTTTACACAGTAATAAATGTTTGAGAAAGCAGGGTTAGGTTCAAAGAATAAAAAATACGGTGCACCTGCCTTTAATATTTTTTTAATGTCTTGATTTTTCTGGCTATTTTACAGCGTATCCAATTTCTGAGATAATGCCGTGGAAGAAACCTGATTTTGTCAATCGAATGCTTGAATTGGGCATCCAAAGTGATACCAGTTTTTTAGAGGTACAGAAAACCAAGATGTTCAATCTGTTCCTCTTATTGGCCACCCCTTTTGCTTTTCTCACCTTCCTGATTAATTTTTTCGGGCATGAATACTTACCTGCCCTGCTAAACCTTGTGCAGTTAACGGTTTTTGCGATCGTATTTTTGATTTCATACACCCGTAAATATTTATTTCTCAGAAGTTCAACACTTTTGGTGTTAGCTGCAGTAGGTATCATATCTGCCTACTTTCTGAAAAATGGCAGTGAATACCGACTGCTGGTCATGGTTGTGGCAGCAGTAGTGATCTTTGATAAGAACTGGCAATACCTGTCATTTGCTTTTTTGATTTCCTGTGCTTTCTTATTCGTAAAACTGGATGAAGCACCCTTACAGCAAATGGAGAATGCTGCCATTGCAGAAATGGTCATTAAAATTGTAATTCCTCTTTTCATTTTTGTAATGTGCCTGTTCTATTTCAAATACATTTATTTCAAGAACCTCTCTCACCTGGAAAAAGCAAATCTGGATTTATCGCTTGCACAGGATCAAAAAGAAAGGATCCTAAATTCCGTGGCACATGATCTGAGAAGCCCGATCACCAATATTGCCAGTATCAGTAAGATGATGCTCGCAGATAACCGGCTGGAAAAGGAGCAGGCTGAATTACTGAAGCTGATTGAATATTCTTCAGACTCATCTTTGTACCTGATCAACGAACTGCTGCAGAATAATAATATTACCCTTCAGCCCTATCTTGTAAAAGAGGAAAATCTGAACCAATTGATTTCCCGCTGGTTAAAAACTATTCAGTTCAGGGCAAACGAAAAAAAGATCCGGATTGAAACAGCGATCAGTTCCGAAATATTGATGGTTGCTGTGGATGCAGAAAAAACAGAAAGGGTGTTTACTAATCTCGTTAACAATGCGATCAAATTCAGCCCTGAACATTCTGTGATCCGGATCCGGTTGAACCGCGAGGGTGGGAATGCTTTACTGGCGGTAACCGATGAGGGTATCGGGATCCCGAAAGAGAATCATGAGAGGATCTTTGACACGTTCACCAATGCCAAGCGAAGCGGAACTGCCGGAGAAAAAAGTTTTGGCTTGGGGCTCTCTATTTGTAAACAGATCATTGAACAACAGCATGGCACCATAATGCTTGAGAGTGAAGTGGGGCGTGGTTCTTCTTTCTATGTCCGGTTTCCCTTGCTGGATAGATCTGAAAAACCGTAAACGGATCTTACCGATAAAACAATCGATGGCGTAAACCTGTTACGCTACATCTTCACCGGTAGAAGCTACCAATAATTTGAACCAATCTTCTCTTTCCAGACGGATGGAAGCTGCCACTTTTGCCTGTAGCAATCTTTCAATCTTAGTAGTACCGATCACTGTTTGAATACCTGAAGGATGGGTATGCAACCAGGCCAATAATATTTCATTTAATCCTGTAGCATATTTTTCTGCCAGCTCCGAAGCAGTAGCCGTGATAGCACGAAAACGGGGATGTGTTTCATCTGTAAATAATCCGCCACCTAAAGGTGCCCATGCCATCGGGATGATCTTGTGACGCATACAATTTTCTAATGTGCCATCGGCAAATGCCTTTAACTGTATGATCGAAATTTCTACCTGGTTGTATTCAAGTAAGGTATAGGCGGACAACAGATCTGTTTGATGCGGAAGAAAATTAGAAACGCCAAAGGATAAAATCTTTCCTTGTTGTTTTAATTGTTCCACAGCTTCGGCCACTTCGGACGGATCCAGTAAGGGGTCGGGGCGATGGATGAGTAATACATCGAGGTAATCGGTTCCGAAATTTTGCAAGGATCTTTCTGCAGAACGGATAATATGTTCTCTGGAGGTATTGTAAGATTTGATCGTATGCTCCGGCCGGTTGGGCGTGAGCATCTGTATACCGCATTTGGTAATGAGTTTCAGGTGTTGCCGTAAAGAAGGATTCTCTTTTAACGCATCGCCAAATTCGGCTTCTGTGGTGTAGTCGCCATAAATATCTGCATGGTCAAAACTGCTGATGCCATATTGCAGACAGGATTCGATCATCTGCCTGTATTCAGCAGTAGAAAAATTAGCACCCCATACGCCCCAGCGCATACAGCCGGCAACGGGGGAATGGATGTTGGTGGATTTCATAAAGTAAATGTAGGGAATTGCCGAGAACGCACCTCGCACCTCCCTTGACAGAATAGATGAATGCGTCTAACTATTCTGTCTATCCCTCCTGGGAGGAGGGGGGGGACTTGGTGCTACTCATGACTGCATAAAAAAAGTCCGGCGAAAGCCGGACTTGAGTAGTTTTTTTGATTGTGTGGGATTAATACCTGTTGTATCCACCGCCACCACCATTGCCACCACGGTCGCGGTTGTATCCGCCACCGCCGCCGCTACCGCCACGGCTTCCGCCGCCGCCATAACCGCCACGGCTACCGCCGCCGCCACCACCGAAGCTCTTCTTTTTGAAGCCGCCTCTTTCGCCTTCAGGGCGTGGTGTTGACTCATTGACAACTATTTTACGGCCTGATACTTCTGTATCATGTAATGCCGCGATAGCTGCACGGGCTGCTTCATCATCAGCCATCTCAACAAAACCAAAGCCTTTGCTGCGGTCATTGTTGAATTTGTCGGTAACAATTTTGGCGCTGGTTACTTCGCCATACGGTGCAAAAAGGTTTTGCAGATCATCACTGGTCATACCCCAGTTCAGATTTCCAACGTAAATGTTCATGTTCTAAAAAAAATTAAATGATCAAAAAACCAATGGATAAACAGTAACCAAAAACCTTGAAGCATTTACGTTAAAAAACCTTCCGGAGTATCGGATAACTGCCATTGGACTGTCGAAGATAGGGATTTTAATGATTTTGGGTATTTATTTAAAAAATAGTAAAATAATAGAGGACAGAGGTATCCTTTATTTGTCAGGGGGAGGGAATATTGAATATTGAGCAAAGAATATTGAATATTGAAGCATTGGAGGAGATTAGGCTGGTATGAAACGGGGATGTACAAGGAGTGGATCCTGGCAGAGCAGGGGCAACAAGCGATGCGGGGAAGACAGGGGACGGAAACAAAAAAGCCCATTCAAACGAACGGGCTTTTTTAGTATGGTTAGTGCAAATTACTCTGCAACTACTTCAAAATCAATCTCTACCACGTTTCCGTTGCCGAAATCGATAGACGCTTTGTGCGTACCGGCTTCTTTAACCTCATCAACGATCGAGATACGTTTACGGTCAATTTCGTAACCTTTCTGGTCGCGGATTGCACGTGTGATCTGTAAAGAAGTAACGCTACCGAAGATTTTACCACTGGTACCGATCTTAGCGCCGATAGTAACCGGTGATGCTTTTAAGATATCGATTACCTTGTTAAGTTCTGCCAGCATAACCGCTTCTTTCTTCTGCTGTACTTTCATTTTCTCTTCCTGTTGTTTCAGGTTAGAAGAGTTGGCTTCTACCGCGAATTTCTGAGGGATGAGAAAATTACGTGCGTAGCCATTCTTAACGGTTACCACTTCATTGCGGCCACCCAGGTTGTCTACGTCTTGAATTAAAATGACTTGCATATTTGTTTGTTTAGTCCCAAGAGCCCAGCTGGTTAAGCTGTCTCCCGCTTTCGCGGGATTAGGGAAGGTTACTAATGAAAATTCTATTTCAATAAATCAGTTACATAAGGTAACAAAGCCATTTGACGTGCTTTCTTAACTGCGTCCTGAACTTTACGCTGGTACTTCAAAGAGTTTCCGCTCAAACGGCGTGGTAATAATTTACCCTGCTCGTTGATGAATTTTTTCAGGAAGTCGATGTCTTTGTAATCAACGTATTTAATGCCATATTTTTTAAAGCGGCAGAATTTTTTCCGTGGCTTTTCCTGTTTGATGGCGGTCAGGTATTTGATTTCGTTCTTTGCCATGATTACGCTTCAATTTTATCCTGCATTGCAAATCCGCCATTTCTTTTCACGTGATTGTACTCGACGGCGTATTTATCGAGACGGGTGATCATGTGGCGCATGATTTGCTCATCGCGCAACATCTGGATCTTCAGTTTTTCGTTAATGTCTGAAGGGCCCTGAAATTCATACACCCAGTAGATACCGGTTGTTTTTTTCTGAATAGGGTAAGCGAGTGATTTTAAGCCCCATGGGTTGCTGGCTACAGTAGCACCACCTAATTCTGCAACCAGGTCGGCGTACTTTTTCTGAGAAGCTTTGAAATCTTCTTCAGACAGTACCGGAGTAAAGATCACCATCAATTCGTAATTGTTCATTACTGAAATTTTTAGGTTTTAAATTGGTTTATCCCATTGGTCATCCGCTAAGCGGGTAGAATCTGCCAAAACAGATTTGGGGCTGCAAAAGTAGGGAAAAGGAGGGGATAATTAGTAATTAATCATTAGAAATTAGTAATTACAGCGGGGGTTTGAGGCGAAATTCCTCATTTTTTGGTAAAGAAGCCTATTATTTGAGTGGTTTTAATAATATGATATAGGTGGGGAAGTGGTCGCTGTAGCCGCCGCGGTAGGTATTGCCGTCCCAGGTACGCATGGGGTAGCCTTTGTAACGGCCGGCATCTTCCTTCATGAAGTTTTGGGTAAAAATGGCCTGGTGGTGGTAAAACAACCCTTCCTGTTGTTTATTGAGCCAGGCATGGGAGATGATGATCTGGTCGAACAAACCCCAGCTGTCGCGGTTGGCGAGGGTGCCTATTCCCCGGGAATAAGGCTGGGCCCATGGGTTGAACAATTCTCCCGGGCCGGTTTCTGCAATTGTGGGTTTGGCTTTGAGGGTTTTTGTGATACTGGGACTGTCGGGATCGTCGTTCAGGTCGCCCATGAGGATAATTTTAGCGGTTGGATCTTTTTCTAAAACAGCATGGATATGCTTTTTGCAAACTGCAGCGGCAGTTTCTCTTGCAGGAGAGCTTCTTTCTTCCCCACCGCGGCGGCTGGGCCAGTGGTTTACATAAATATGCACGGGTTCACCGGCGAGCTGGCCTTTTACATACAGGATATCTCTTGTATAAAAAGCAGACTTACTGTTGCCGGGTAATTGCACAAATAGTTTTTCTGCTTTTTCGGGGATGAAGAATCTTGGGTTGTAGAGAAGCCCCACATCAATCCCACGTGGGTCCTTTGAATCGTAATGGATGATCTGATAATGTCGTGGGCTGAGTAAGGGATGATGCACCAGATCGCTTAATACAGTATCGTTCTCAATTTCCGCAACACCGATCAGTGCCGGGCCTTCCGGGGTTATATCCGTTCCGATCTTACTAAGTACGGTGGCAAGTTTGTTCACCTTATCAAAATAGATATCGCTTGTATAATGTTTACTGCCGTGTGGTGTAAAGTCTTCATCATTGATGTTGGTGTTATGAATAGTGTCGTAAAAATTTTCAAGATTATAGAATGCCACGATGCAGGCAAAGTATTTTTTTTCCTGAGCAGAAGAAAAACTCAGGATTAAGGATAACAGCAAAAGACAGATCCATTTCATGTGTTATTATTATGAAACAAACCTACCGTGTAAAATGATTTTCGCATAGGGTATTTACCGCAGAAAATATACGCAGTTGATGGATGGGTGGTATCGGCATATTATTTTCACATCCTGTTTGTTTTGACACTCCCTGATCCTTTACCGACAAAATATTTTTATGTCAAAGAGTTGGGGGTTATTGGTTTTGGTATGCCTTGCGCAGGGGTTATTTGCGCAAACAAAACCAATCAGAAAAATTACCAAAAATAAATTCATAGACAGCCTGCAGGCGCTGGAAGCTGCGGCGGATATGGCATATGAGCTTCCGGTGATCACCGTGAATGAACAGGACCGTGTGGATAATAACGGGCCCGATCTTCCTTCTCTTCTTTCTGCGAACAGGGATCTGCTGGTGAGTATGGCTGCTTTTCATTTTAATGTGGTACGGTTCCGGATGCGGGGATATGATCCGCGTTTTTCTGAAACACAGATCAATGGGATCTCTATGTGTAATCCGGTTGACGGGAGTACGCAATTTGGTTTATGGACAGGCCTGAATGATGTAACGCGTAATACACAAAGCTGGCAGGGCTTGCGAAACAACGAAGCAGCTTTCGGTAATATCGGCAATACCACTTTAATGGATATGCGTGCATCCGGGCAAAGAGTGCAGGAACAGGTGAGTTATGCATTTTCAAACAGAAGTTTTGCGCACCGGTGGATGTTTTCAAAAAGCCGGGTGATGAATAAAAAGGGATGGGCTTTTACCGTATCGGGTAGTATTCGTTTTGCGGAAGAAGGGTATATGCCCGGTACAGGTAACCGGGGTTATAGTTATTACCTGGGTATTGATAAACGGATGGGAGTGGACCGGTTATTATCGGTGATCTTATCTGGTGCTTCTTCTGAGAATGGAAGACAGGCTGCGATC
>CBHRAM010000138.1:0-8637 GCA_966076165.1 uncultured Chitinophagaceae bacterium | reverse complement strand
GAATACCCCGAACCACACCGTGTGGCGCCGCATTTCGGGATCCGTACAGAACAGTATAAACTCATCCGTTTTTATGGCCCGCATGATGATTGGGAACTGTTTGATATTGTAAAGGATCCGCATGAGATGAAGAACCTGTATCATCAAACAGGATACAAACCACAGATAGATAAATTAACCAAAGAACTGCGTGTATTAATTGAAAAATATAAAGACACAGAAGCCTTACAAATTCTTGATCATGAAAAAAATTAGCACCCTTCTTCTCCTGATAATCTTACTTGCTTATACCCCGGCAAAAAAGAAAACGGTGATCGTGTGGCAACCCTCTCACCAGACCAATACCGGAAAAGATTTCAGTGAAGCTGCTGTAAGTAATGCCATCGCAGAAGCCGCCATGGCAACCAGGCCTTCTTTTAAAGAATATAAAGTATGGAGTTTTGGGCATAAAGAACTGCATAATGCAGATAGCGGCAGTAATACCATGATCGCGCATACTTCTGCAGTACTAGATGGTAAGATATCAGGCTATGCATGGGAATTGCAGCAATCCAATAAACATAAACCGGATGTCTTTATTGCCTTACATAATAATGGTGGCACAAAACGTCACGCAGTATGGGGTTATATACATTATGGAGATGAACATGAAGCCGAGAACCGCGAACTGGCGGCAAGATTGATCGCTGCAATTTCTGCGGCCACGACCCTGGAGAACCGTGGTGTTTTGCTGGATAGTACCACCGGTAGAAATGATTATCGTTGTGCAAGCACAGGTAAATTGTCTTTTTATAGCCTGGATGAACACATCAATACTTCGCCTATCCGCGTATTGCTGGAAATTGGTGATAATGCGGTAAGTCATGATTTTTTGCAGGATCCCGTTAATCAACAGAAAATGGGAGAAGCGATTAAAAAGGCCTTAGCGAAATGGCTGGAAGAGAGGGCTGCATCGGAAAAATAAAAGTATATTCAAAAATCATTTAGTTATAACAAAAGCAAAAAAAGCAGCGGATAATACAATAGTATTAAAAACAATGGCCCTGTATATAGAGGGCCATTGTTTTAAACAGATTTCAAAACAGGACCTGGCTTATACGTCATCTTTTTTCAGAGCTGCAATATCTTTTTTAAGGGTATTTACATGTATGCCTGCCGGATTTTCATTATTCTTAATAAAGTCCTCGCTGAAAATGGCATAGGATTCATCTCCATAAGCATTCCAGAAATCCCAGGTCATAAATTTTTCCTTTCCCCAGGTGATCACACGAAGTCCTTCTTTGCTATAACCGGTTACCAGAACGGCATGACCGCCGTATGAATTAAATTCTCCATCGCCTTTTAACCCTTGCTTTGGTACATCCCATATTTCCTGTTTAAGAGAAGATTTCGGAAGACCCAACCCCGCAAAACATCCGCCAAACAGGTAAACAGATTGTTTGACTTCATCATGTTTTTTATGGTCTACTGCCGCAAAAGCAAAGATCTTATGCCCTTCAATATCATTCTTACGCCAGTGTTTTAAAACATCTAATGCATAAGCTCCCGTATTGTTCTCACCGGTTTTGGGATCATACCCTGTGATGGCGGAATAGGTCTGTACGATCGCTTTATCGGAGGGTTTAAAGAGTTTGCCGGTGTTGGATGTCCAGGTCATGATCAAATGACCGGCAGCGGCACAGGTACAGTTCTCCAGTTTCCGGTTACGCATAACGCCCCATTTATCAGGCGGGATCTTATGACCCCAGTTCCATTCTTCGGGTAGTGGGGGTAGTTTGTCGAGGAGTAAATATGCATCCAGGCGAAAAGTTCGTTCATCTTTTTTAGGTGGATGTTTGCCAAGTTTCATTTTAGAATGATCAACGGGTTTCGGCTTTTTTTCCATCTGTTGCTTTTGCATTAGAAAGACAAGATACCGAATTCAGGAAATACATTTAAATAGTATCTTTAAAAAAACCTTCTATGCGAATTGCTTCCCTCTGTTTGCTGCTCTGTATTGTTACCAATGTTTTTGCGCAGGTTACCAAAGCCCCTGCTTATCCGCTGATCACACACGATCCTTATTTCAGTATCTGGTCTTTTACAGATGAACTGAATACTTCATCTACCAAACACTGGACGGGTGCCGATCATTCCATACAAGGCATTATCAAGGTGGATGGAAAGAATTATCGTTTTCTCGGGGCAGAAGAGAAAGCCTATGAAACTTTACTGGCGTCGGCTGATGAGAAGTCCTATCAATGCAAATACACAGAAGACCAGCCTGCTGATGGCTGGATGAATAAAGCCTTTAATGATGCAGGATGGAAGATAACCGAAGCGCCGTTCAGCAGCCGGAAAAGGGAAGCCAAAACTTTATGGAAGAGTAAGAACCTGTGGATAAGAAGAAGTTTTGTAGTGAATGAGGTCAAGCCCGACAAACTGTTTTTAAAACTGCACCATGATGATAATGTGGAAGTATACCTGAATGGTGCTTTGATCTATACCTGTGATTGCTGGAACGGGAAAGCAGAATTTTTTCCGATGACCGATGAGATCAAAAGTAAACTGGTAAAAGGAGAAAATATCCTCGCGATACATTGTGCCAACACAGCCGGCGGAGCCTACCTGGATGCCGGTTTATCTTTCGAAAAGAGATCGAAGACCCGGGACGAAATAAGCAATGCCATTCAAAAAACAGTAGAGGTAAAAGCCACGCAAACAGTTTATGGATTTACCTGTGGCGGAGTGGATCTTTCTCTTACTTTTTCCTCTCCCCTGATCATGAATAATCTAGATCTTCTTTCAAGGCCGGTATCTTATGTAACGATGAATGTTAAATCGAATGACGGCAAAGAACACGATACGCGTTTGTATATGGGTGTATCTACCGGACTTGCCGTAAATACCGCTACACAAACCGTTGTGGCAGAAAAAATAAAGATGGATGGTTTTACAACACTAAAAGCGGGTAGCCAGGAACAGCCGGTTTTACAAAAGAAAGGAGATGACCTTCGGATAGACTGGGGTTATCTATATGTGTCTGTTCCCAATTCAATGAAGGCTGTACAGACTATCACACCCGTAAGCGATTACCTTACTGCTTTTACCAAAGCAGGTGCAGAAACGAAGACCGGAAAACAATTCAGTCTGAATACGGTGTTTGACCTGGGAAAAGTGTCGGCACAATCGCAGGAACGCATGATGCTGTTAGGTTATGATGATCTGTATTCGGTTCAGTATTTTAACCAGAACCTGAAAGCCTGGTGGAAGAAAGATGCTTCGTCCTCTATTGAGAACGAATTACGCAAAGCATCGGCCGGTTATCGAACGATAATGAAGCAATGTGATTCAGCCAATCAACATGTGTATAGCGATGCACTGAAAGCGGGTGGGGAAGCCTATGCAAAACTTTGTGTGCTGGCTTACCGTCAATCGATTGCCGCACATAAATTGTTGAAGAGCCCAACCGGTGAGATCCTGTTCCTCTCCAAAGAAAATTTCAGTAATGGCTCGATTAATACCGTGGATGTTACCTATCCATCAGCACCCTTGTTTTTGATGTATAATCCAGATATGCTGAAAGGGATGTTGAACGGTATTTTCTATTACAGTGAAAGCGGAAAATGGACAAAACCGTTTGCGGCACATGACCTGGGTACTTATCCGCTGGCCAACGGACAAACCTATGGAGAAGATATGCCGGTGGAAGAGTGTGGTAACATGCTCATCTTAACAGCAGCTATCGGCAAAGCGGAGGGCAATGCAAAATATGCGGAGAAGCATTGGCAAACATTGACTACCTGGGCCGAGTATTTGAGTAAAGAAGGGTTTGACCCGAGTAACCAATTATGTACTGATGATTTCGCCGGCCACCTCGCACGAAATGCCAATCTATCTGTTAAAGCCATTGTTGCCCTTGGTGGTTATGCGATGCTGGCAGAAAAACTGGGAAAGAAAGAGATCGCGGATAGATACAAAGCCATGGCAAAAGAGATGGCAGTAAAATGGATGCAGATAGATGATGCCGGAGACCACTATGCACTCACATTTGATAACAAGAACAGCTGGAGCCAGAAATATAACCTGGTGTGGGATAAACTGCTCAGATTGGAATTGTTTCCGGCTACGGTTTATCATAAAGAAGTGGCTTATTATCTGACCAAACAAAATGAGTTTGGGTTGCCGCTGGATAGTCGCAAGACCTACACCAAATCAGACTGGATCATGTGGACGGCCACTTTATCGAATAACCAGAAAGATTTTGAATCTTTTATAAAACCCATCGAAAAATTTGCACAACAAACCCCAAGCCGTGTACCCCTTAACGACTGGCACGAAACCCTTGACGGAAAACAGGTAGGCTTCCAGGCAAGAAGTGTGGTGGGCGGGTATTTTATAAAAGGGTTGGAGAATAAATGGAAGAACTAAATTTTCTACTCTCCCTTTTTATGAAACACATAAAGAGGGAGAGTTTTAAATTTTTACAAGGCCGTTTTTAATTGCATACATTACCATTCCTACTCTGCTGGTTACGTTTAGTTTTATAAAAAGATCTGCACGATATCCATCGATGGTTTTTTCACTCTTAAACATTTCTGCTGCAATTTCCTGATAAGTTTTTTCGCTGCAGGATAGTTTCAGGAAATTGAGTTCATTCTCATTCAGTTTACTGAATGCATTGAGGCCACTTTTTTCATCCGTTAGTTGATGCACAGACTGGATCACTTTTCGCGAGATAATATCATTATAGAAAAAACCAACGCTCATCAATTCAGAGAAAGCCAGCTTTAATTCCGAAAGGTCGGCATCTTTTAACACATATCCTTTTGCACCGCATTTGATCATTTTAATGATCGCTGTGTCAGAATCCATGGTACTTAAAGCCAGCACTTTTACTTCTGGGTAATTATTCTTCAGCCACTCGCAGGTTGCATATCCATCCATTTCAGGCATGGAAATATCCATCAAAACGATATCCGGCAGACTTTGAGGCTTTAGCTGTGATATAAAATCTTTACCCGTAGCTGCATCAAACAACACTTTATAATTAGGGAATACATTGATCAGTGAGCTAAGCCCTTTACGAAAAAGAGTGTGGTCATCTACAATAGCCACATATTTTGTGTTATTCATAGGGTATAGATAAGTTAACGGTAGTTCCTTCCTGCAGAATGCTGTTGATCTCAGCTTTTCCGCCAATCAGGTCAATTCTTTTAAAAATATTTTGTAAGCCTAATCCATGGTGTGCCAATTGCTCCTGTTGAAAATTAAATCCTTTTCCGTTGTCGGTAATGGTGATGTTTAAAAGATCCTCGTTGTACGTTAAGCATATATTCACAGAGCTTGCCGATGCATGCTTGATGATGTTCTGTAAGCACTCCTGTATGATCCGGAACAGGATCAGCTGCTTTTGTGCATCCTTTTTTTGTTCCTGTCCATATACCTGTAAGTTAATATGCACAATTCCAACCCGGTTGATTCTCTGTATCTCCTGTTCAACGGTGGCGGGTAAACCTGCCAGTCGTATGCGTTCGCTGTTCAAGCCCTTTGCAATATCGCGCAGATCTGTCATCGCTTTACTGATGTTTTCCCGGGCATCGGTTAGCAGGCTTTTATCTGCATTTTCACTTTCTTCTATAATATTCAGCTGAACTTTCGCAAGACTTAAGATCTGTCCCACATTATCATGTATTTCCTGGCTGATGGTGTTGAAGGTTTGCTCCTGAATCTCAAGTTGTGATTGAAGAATTGTTTTCTCATATGAGGAGCGCAATAATTCTTTTTCAAGAATCAATTTTTTCTTCTTATTCAAAAACACAATAAAGCCCAGAGTGCTGAATACTGCCAATATTACAACAATGATGCTGCCAACAATGATGATATACTCTATTTCTGACGGGGATGCCATAAGTAAAACGAAATTGATAAGCATGGATACAAAACAGCACATAATAGTCGGGGAATGATATTATACAATGGTTGGTCAAATAATTTCAAGCTGTGGCTTCTGATATAGGGTATGGCTGCAATACATATTTCAATACCCGAATAAAATATCAGAACACCAGCTGCTATCCATAAACCAGCTATCATTTCACGGGTAAGAATAATATCATCCGCCCTCAGGAAATGATAAAATACGAGCGCTGAAAAAAAAACCATTAAAATACCACCGGCAACAAGGCTTCCCATAAAAATAACGGAGACTCCCAAAACTGCCCAACAAATCAAACAAGAAAAAAGATAGATTGGAGTAATGATCTGCAAAGCCTTTTTTTGCCTTTTAGATATATTAACATTAAAAAAAATAAATCAAAAAAAACCGACCGACAATAAGGAGCAAATTTCCGAAAGCCAAAGAGTTGAGTAGTGCCATTTTGGGTTTGATGGATCATGGATATTCAAATACAAAATATTTGACAATACTTCAATGCACAAGATGACAGCCAGGAACGGGATAAACCATTGCATATAAGAGCCCCTTAGTTTCTTGTAGAAGAAAACTCCCACAAGTAAACTAAGGAACTCTGAATAGTGATGGATACCTAATTCTAATTTCATATTATGGATGTATTTCACCCAGGTCGAACGGATCAATTAAATCTCCTGAAGCTTTTTTAGAACTTTTGGCCCGTCCATTTCCAGAAAAAGGCCATAAAAAAATAGTTAACCTGCCATCTTTCACTCTTTTGATTTCGTCTGGTGTTAGTGGATCTGTGCTTGAGCTAGGTAGTCCGTTATAAACACCAAACGTTATTTTTATACTGTCACAATCACTGCCATTCAAAACAGTTAAAAGCCAGGTACTCAGTTCTTTTGCAGAATAAGATATTGTGTCGGTATGTGCCTTTTTTATTCCAGCATCCGCACAATTTTTATAAATCTTTTGATAATTGGCAATGCAGGTTTTAACCCAATTTGTATCCTTTATTTTTTTGTCGAAGGTTGTAAATAACATCTCCGGCGTAGCATCTTTATAAACTGCTTTCCATGCAATAATAATTGCAGAATCTTCCTTAGTCATACTGCCGGTTTTGTTTGAATTTCCACCATTGCAGGATAATAGTAAACCGGCAACAAGTATTACATGTAAAACAAAAAATAGTTTTTTCATAAAAATCATTTTAGTTAGTTAATACTACAATATAAAACGCAAATACAGTTTTTGCAACACCTTTGAATTAAAATAAAAACATGTTTTTAGCATATTCTTCTAAAACTCAATATAGACGGGTGTTTTGAGAGAAAACCCGCAAAGACTTGTTTTCAAATACAGGGTTTTCCCTGATTCAATGTGTAGGAAAAAACCGGATTAATTCTCAGTGCATTCCCTCTTTCATTAATTGCGACAGCATATTAGGTTTACATCTTCATATTCTCAGGCAGCACGTTGCTTGTAATCAGAATATGAAACCGAATAGCTGAAAACAGTTTTTAGAATAGGCGTAAAAAATGAATTATGAAAAAGAAGCACCTCTTTATTAATCAGGTTATTGCGTTGTTTTTACTTTCGCTTATATGGTTTTCATGTGGCAAAAAAGACACAACAGCTCCGGGTACCACAACGTCACCAGCAAAACCTACCGCCTCTTTCGATTTCAATATCAAAAATCAGGGAACCCTACCGGACTCAGTTATATTTACCAACAGTTCCGCAAATGCCAATAGCTATACCTGGACCTTTGACGACGGTAATACCTCCACCCAGCAAAACCCGGTAAACGTGTACAAAACTGCCAAAACCTATAATGTCAAATTAGTAGTAACAGGAGCTGGCGGAAGTGATAGTGCTACCAAGGCTGTTACTATTTCGTTAGATAAACCTAAGGCTGATTTTTCATTCACCATTATTAATGGTGGCACCTTGCCCACTAACGTTTCATTTACGAATGCCTCGTTACGTGCAGATAGTGTGCTATGGCGCTTTGATGATGGAACGGTTTCAAGAACCTTGTCTCCACAAGCCACGTTTACCTCTGTAAAAATCTATAATGTAAAACTGATTGCCTACAATAGTGCAGGGACTGATAGCGTAGTGAAACCTGTAACCATTCTTCCGAATAATTACTCAGTACGGATCTTTTTAATTACCCCAACTGATAAGCCGTTTAACAAAGCCTACTATGATAATTTAAAAGCAACTGCACTAAACATTCAGACTTTTTATAAATCGCAGATGGGCGGCAAAACTTTTACTTTAAATGATCCTGTAGTAGATACGTTGAAAGGATTGCATACCTATGCCTGGTACAACAGTGATAACGGTGCAGCCATTAGTGGAACGGATCCACGGTTTTATGGATACTATAATACATTGAATGAGATCTCCAGCCTGATTAAAACGAACACCAGCCTCTATACTTATATATTTTATGTAGCAGCTCCAGGTGGTGGTGCAGGCGCTACTGGACAGGCAGCACTCGGCGATCAGGACCTGGATGGCCTGCTCTCAGAATTAACCAACCCCGTAAAAAGATGGATTGGTGGCAGTGCTCACGAGTGGGGCCACGCATTTGGTTTGCCACACCCCGATAATCAATTGGGATCAGCTTTGATGTGGACGGGCTACGCTACTTATCCCAACTGCATTTTGCAGCAGGCGGACAAGGATATTTTGAATGCGAGTAAGTTTTTTAAATAGAAATAAATTTAAAT
>CBHRAM010000137.1:0-8639 GCA_966076165.1 uncultured Chitinophagaceae bacterium | reverse complement strand
GAACCGATTCCGGAAACATTACTGATTGCAGCATTTGTCGCAGGTCTTCTAAAGGAAGATTATTATGCCTTGTAAAATCAAAAGGAGCATTGATCAATGAATCATAGCGGTTGTAATGGGCTTTGCCAACCAATACCTGTTTGCTGTAATCAAAATCCAATTTACTGTAAGCCGGGAATTGACGGAAAACAGTATCTCCTTTTTCAACAAATTTGACCGCATTGGTGTGTCGGTTCTCTTCCTCATTCATAGTTACAAAACGGCGTACGATGCGAACATCCGTATATCCTTTTTTCCAGAGACGGCTGTTCAGCATTTGCTGGCCATCAAATTCGTATAATCGATTATAAGCATCGTTGTCACTTACCAAAAAGATCTTCCTGATATAATTGGCAATGGAGGGCAGGCCGTTGTCTGCAGATGTATCTTTTTTTAAAGTGGTTTGTCCACTAAACGAACTATCGGTAAACATGGCTGAATATTTATCGATACTTCTGGTTTTGTATTCATTCAGTTTTTCCAATGCCATGAGTGCTGTAGGGAGTTTAACCGTTGATGCCGGGTTGAAATAACGGTTACGGTCTACATGCAGGTAATGATTGATAAAATGCGGAACATTGTGTTTATCGCGGTTGATCTCTGTGTAAATGATCTGGTATTGAAAACTATCGGGATTATTTAATACATGTAATAAAAGAGGAGAGGCTTTGCTTCTTAACAGATCATCCAGCCATTTGTCTGTTTTTTCCTGGGCATAGGATTGCAGAGAACTACAAACGCATAACGTAATGAAAAGGATATTTCGAAGCAAGGGCATGATCTGTTGTATTTGCAGAGCAAAAAACTATTTTAAGTTAGCAGCAAAGAAGTCCAATGTTCGTTTCCATGCACGCAAAGCTGCATCTGCATTATACCTTGCTTCTGATGTGTCGTTATGAAAAGCATGGTTAACGCCGGGGTACATATAAAGTTCGTACCGAACGTTTGCCTTTTTTAAGGCAGCTTCATAAGCAGGTATACCTGCATCGATCCTTTCATCCAATCCTGCATAATGCAATTGTACAGCAGCTTTTATTTTGGGCACATCATCTGCATTGGGCTGCATGCCATAAAACGCAACGGCTGCATTCAGTGTTGTAGAGTTAACAGCTAACTGGTTGGCTAGTCCACCTCCCCAGCAGAAACCCACACATCCCACTTTACGGTTGGTTTCTTTGCGTAAACGAAGGATATCAACCGACTTAACAAAATTCGCCAGGTTCTTCTTCGGGTCGAGTTCAGAGATCTGTTTTCTGGCATCATCTTCATTGGGTGGTGTGCCGCCATTTTCCGATAAAGCATCCGGAGCCATGGCAATATAACCGGCTTTGGCGGCTCGGCGGGTTACATCTTTGATATGGTCATTCAGCCCACGGTTCTCGTGTATCACCATGATAGATCCCATATTCATCCGCTTCTTAGGTTTAGCGGTATAAGCAAACATGGTGATGCCGTTTACTTCATAAGAAATGGTTTCGGTTTCCAGGTCTTCATCATCTTCCTTTACCATAGCGGCTTTCGCGTAATTGGCTTCCAGCATCGGAAGTACCGATAAGGCCAGGGCTGTACTCCCTGTCAGCATAGCTAATTTTTTCAGAAAGGTTTCGCGGGAAAGGGGTTTGTGGGTGTATTCGTCGTAGAGGTTGATGATGCGTTGGTCCATTTGGTTGTGTTTTGAGTTTTAAATATAACCAGAAATATGTCAAATGCAAAAGGTTGACCGGAGCGAAGAGGTATGGCACGCAAAGGCGCAAAGGCGTAGTGGAAGTCGCAGGGTTTGTACCGTGAAAAAAACGGGGAGATCAGGTATTTGCCGTATTGTTTTCTTAGGAGGAAGGGGCTTATTTCGGTATGGATTATTCAATCATTTTTTATGAGACTGATCGACAGGCTGCAGGAGTATCTTACCTACAGTAATATCACAGCGTATTCATTTGAACATAGCTGTGAATTATCCAATGGATACCTGGGCAAGCAATTGAAAGGGAAAGGCAATGTAGGATCTGAGATCCTGGAGCGGATCAAAGCCATTTATCCTGATCTGAGTTTGATCTGGCTGGTTACAGGCAGGGGTTCTATGTTATTATCTCCACCCAAACATAAACAGGAATATTATGCACCAGACCTTGATGAAGAGCAACAGGTATATTATACTTCTAAAGATGATGTGATCGCGATATTGCATAACCAGATCGCGAAACTGGAAGCTACGATCGGGGATAAGGAGAAGATCATCAATTTGCTGGAAGATAGGGCAAGGCAGTTGGGGCTGGCTGCTTATAAAAGAAGTCGTTGAATATCGAATAACGAACAAGGAATATTGAATGATGAAGTTTTAAGATTTCACATTCAATATTCCTTGTTCAATATTCATTATTCCGCATAGGAGGAAACCGGCTCACAGGTACAGATCAGGTTTCTGTCGCCATGGGTATTGTTTACCCTTGCAACGCTTGGCCAGAATTTGTTCTGTGTAACATAGTATAAAGGGAATGCGGCTTCTTTTCTTGAGTAAGCATGTTTCCATTCGTCGGCACAAACCACGGCTTGTGTATGCGGTGCATTTTTGAGTGGGTTATCGGTTTTGTCTGATTTTCCTGCTTCAATGGCTTTGATCTCTTCGTAAATAGAAATCAGGGCATCGCAGAAACGGTCGAGTTCGGCTTTGTCCTCACTTTCTGTAGGTTCGATCATGATGGTTCCGGCAACGGGAAAACTCATGGTAGGTGCGTGGAAACCATAATCGATCAAACGTTTGGCCACATCTTCTGCTTCAATGCCCACACTTTGTTTGAATGGGCGGAGATCCACAATGAATTCATGGGCACAGGTGCCATTGGTTCCGGTGTACAGGATCTTGTAGTATTTCTCCAATCTTGCCTTCATGTAATTGGCATTGAGGATCGCATATTCCGTTGCCATACGGATACCATCAGCGCCGAGCATTTTGATATAACCATAGCTGATCAATAAAATACTGGCAGAACCATATTGTGCCGCACTCACAGATCCTGTAGAAGATAAAGCAGAATGCCCCGGTAAATACGGAGCCAGTTTATCATTCACGCAGATAGGGCCCATGCCGGGGCCGCCACCACCGTGTGGGATAGCAAATGTTTTGTGGAGGTTCAGGTGACAAACATCGGCGCCTATCAAACCGGGGCTGGTTAATCCAACCTGGGCATTCATGTTGGCGCCATCCATGTACACCAATCCTCCGTTATCGTGGATGGTTTGACAGATATCTTTGATCGTTTCTTCAAACACACCGTGTGTAGAAGGATAAGTAACCATCAGTCCACCCAATGTGTCTTTGTATTGTTCTGCTTTTGCTTTCAGGTCGGCTACATCAATGTTTCCGGCATCATCGCATTTTACCACTACCACTTTAAATCCGGCCATTACAGCGCTGGCAGGGTTGGTGCCGTGTGCACTGATAGGGATCAATACCACATTTCTGTGATCATCTTTTCTGTCAAGATGATAAGCACGTATCGTTAACAAACCTGCATACTCACCTTGTGCACCGCTATTCGGTTGCAGGCTGCAGGCAGTGAAACCTGTGATCTGGCAGAGAAAACTGTTCAGTTCATCAATGATCTGCTGGTAGCCTTCTGTTTGGCTAGTGGGTATAAAAGGATGTAATCCGCCAAACTCGGGCCAGCTAACGGGGATCATCTCTGAAGCGGCATTTAGTTTCATGGTGCAGCTTCCTAAACTGATCATACTGGTGTTCAGGGAAAGGTCTTTGTTCTCCAGTTGTTTGATATAACGCATCATCTGGCTTTCGCTGTGATGGGTATTAAATACAGGATGGGTTAAGTAAGAAGATGTTCTCTTTAATTCAGCCTGTAGTTTGTAGTCTTTGGTCTGTAGTTGTTGAACACTTAATTGATGGCCGGTACTTTTTTCAGTGGCGGCTTCAAATATTTTTAGGATGGTGTTGGCATCTTCAATGGTGGTTGTTTCATCAATGCTGATACCGATCGTGCCGTCTGCGAAATAGCGGAAATTGCTGTGGTATTTTTCAGCTACATCTTTGATAGATACAGCGTTTGCACCGGCTACTTTCAGCGTATCAAAATAAAACTCATTGGTTTGCTGGATACCCAGTTTAGCCAGGCCTTCTGATACAGCCTGTGCCAATGTATGAACGCGGGTTGCAATATCTTTCAATCCTTCTGCACCATGGAACACGGCATACATAGCAGCCATATTAGCCAATAAAGCCTGTGCGGTACAGATATTGGAAGTGGCTTTTTCGCGTTTGATGTGTTGCTCACGTGTTTGCAGTGCCATACGTAAAGCACGGTTACCCTGTGCATCAATACTTACCCCGATCAAACGGCCGGGCATACCGCGTTTGAAATCATCTTTGGTGGCAAAGAAAGCAGCGTGTGGACCGCCATAACCCATGGGTACGCCAAAACGTTGTGCAGACCCAACAGCTATATCTGCGCCAAGCTCGCCGGGAGGAGTTAATAAAGTAAGTGCCAGCAGATCAGTAGCCATGATCACCAGGCCTTCCACTGCATGAACGCTGTTGATAAAGGAACGGTAATCTTCTACGGAACCATTGTCGTTCGGGTATTGAACGATGGCGCCAAAATACGTGCTATCGATGGTGGCTTTTGTATAATCGCCGTACACCAGTTCAATACCGATCGGCTGCGCACGGGTAACCAATACATCTTTGGTTTGCGGGAAAATAGCATTATCCACAAAGAGTTTGGGTTTGCTGATCACATCAGTCTTGTTCACATGATGAAATACCATGGCCATCGCTTCTGCAGCGGCAGTGGCTTCATCCAGTAAAGAAGCGTTGGAAATAGGCAAGCCGGTAAGATCAGAGACCATGGTCTGGAAATTCAACAGGCTTTCCAAACGTCCCTGAGAAATTTCTGCCTGGTATGGAGTGTATTGGGTATACCATCCCGGGTTTTCAAAAATATTACGGAGGATCACGCTAGGCGTGATGGTGCCGTAATAACCCTGGCCAATATAATTTTTGTATACTTTATTCTTTGAAGCTACTTTTTTTAAATCATTCAGGTATGCAGCTTCACTTACAGCAGCCGGTATGTTCAGATCGCCCTTGATACGGATAGAAGCGGGTACTGTTTTGCTGATCAATTCTTCCAATGAGCCCATCCCGATGGTGTTCAACATGGTCTTTGTATCGCCTGCATTCGGGCCGATATGTCTTTGCTTGAATTCGTGTGCTTGTTCTTCAAAAAGATTCATAGTCTGGTGCGGAGTTTTAGTTACCAGTCGTGCCAAGGAACCGGCTACGGCTAAATCGCCGCAAAGGTAAGCCGATAAGAGAGGATAATAAAGCTTTTGTTGAACTTGGGGAAAGGGGGTGGAAAGAAGAGAGTCTGGAGTTTGGGGTTTGGAGTTTGGGGTTCCACAAAATAAACTAGCTTAATCACAATTGCTTTACTGAGGACTGACGATTCACGGCTCACGATGCTCCTCAGCTTCCCGCATCTGATTACTGGTAAGCCGGCTTCCATCATGGCTCCAGCCCGGAGGACCAAAGAGGTATTTTACACGGGTTTTGAAGGAAATGCCTTTTTGGGTCATATCCAGCCAGATCTGCTTCCACTCGTGAAATACCAGGCTGAACGCATTAGGATTTTCAATATTCTTTGTAAGGCCATAGGTGATTGGTTGGTAGCTATCTGCCGGCAGCTCGGGCTGAAATGTGCCAAAAAGCTTGTCCCAGATGATCAGGAACATCCCCATATTCTTATCCAGGTACCTGGGATTGGACCCATGATGTACCCGGTGATGTGAGGGGGTTACCATAAAATATTCCAGCCAACCCATTTTATGGATCATTTCGGTATGCACAAAAATGCCCCAGATCTGTGTAGCGGCATATACAAAGAGGATATCGATGGGTTTGAAACCCAATAAGGCAAGTGGAATGAAATAGATAAAACGATACAAAGGTTGAAAAGCCGATGAGCGGAAACCAACAGAGAAATTCATCAGCCGGCTGCTGTGATGGGTAACATGTACGGCCCAGAACAAGCGGATCTCATGGTCAAAACGGTGTAACCAGTAATACAGGAAATCTTCTGTGATCAATAACACAAACCAGTATACAAAAGCCTGTTCAATACTGATGAGGGCATGCAGGTAGAAATAATTAAGAACAGCCAGGTAAACAACACGGAATGCCAGATCAATGCCGCCATTTAAGAGCATCAGGTATACGTTCGCCAATGTATCCCTGATGGTATAGGCTTTCCGTTGCTGCATATGGGTAAGCAGCAACTCCAACCCTATAATGATCACATAAATAGGGGTGGAGATCAGGATCAGCCACTGTTCTTTGATATCATTCATAGTAAACTCCCGAAAAATAAAGCAATTATGCGGAAATGCCCTAAAATCAGATTAATCTTGTGTTACCTAAGGGCGAGCCTGGTTTGTCAAACCCTGTTGAATGTTACAATATTATGGTTGAAGTGAATTTAGATCAATGGGAAAAACGTAGTGCTGAACACCAAAAGCAGTACAAACAGATATTACAAAAGGCTGAGAAGCAGAAGAACAAAGTACTGAAGGTTTTACCCGATCTGCACGATGAGGCTTTTGAAAAGATCGATTGCCTGCAATGTGCCAATTGCTGCAAGAATTATTCCCCTCGTTTTAAAACACCCGATATCAAACGCATCAGTAAACATCTGGGTATGAAGGAAGGTGATTTTATTGAAACCTACCTGTATCTGGATAATGAAGGTGATTATGTTGCCCAGAGCAAACCCTGCCCGTTTCTGGGATCTGATAATTACTGCAGTATATACGATGAAAGGCCGTCTGACTGCCATCGTTTCCCCTATACGGATGAAGATGTGCTGTTCAAACGGCCTGTGATCACTTTAAAGAATTCAAGTTTTTGTCCGGCAGTATATGTTGTGCTGGAAAAACTCAGGGTTATCTTGAAGTAGGCTGAAGCTCATCATAAGCGGCACCCAAACATCTTTCTGCACCGCTGTTCTTCCAGCTTACGCCCGGTATATCTTTTACTTTTATGATCTCGTCTCTTGATTTACCCGTTTTGATCTCAGCTCCTACAAAATCGAGCAGTTTGCCCAGGTAATCTTCAAATGCAGCCAATTCTTCTTTTGAGCCGGTTACTTTTTCGGGGTCGCCAGCATGACCGAATATGAAAAGTGTGTCTTTATCAAAGGTCTTCTGAGCTTTCTGCAGAACCGTGATCCAGTTCTTAATATTGGCACCGGCAGTTCTGTCAATAAAAGGAGGGAGCTGGTTAAACAAAAGGTCGCCCATATGTGCAATATTGGCGTTTTCAAAATGGATGATGGCATCGCCATTGGTATGCCCCGGTCCATAATAGTAGGTGCGGATCCTTTCTTTGCCGATCTTCTGTTTCCAGGTATCGCCAAAAGTAATGTCCTGGAATAATTGTTTGTCAACAGTCTTGCCTTGTTCAGCCACTCTTTTATAATTGGCCAGACAGTTCTCATGCCCCACCACATGCTCCGCAATATCCTTAAAAGAGATATTACCCCCTGTATGGTCACCATGGTGGTGTGTGTTGATGAGGAATTTGAAAGGCAGTTCTTTCATCTTCTTTAATTCTTCGATCACATGTTTGGCAGGATCGGGGAATTGAGAGTCTATCACTACGTATCCGTCTTTGGATTGGTAGAAACCAATGGTGCCGCCACGCTCAGAAAAGATACCGATATCGCCGCGCAGCATTTTTATTTTAAACGCAGGTTGCTGCAGGAACGCAGCAAATATTTCTTTGGAAGAGAGTGCCAGTAAACCGGCGGTTAATCCGGTAGTACGGATAAAGGAACGACGTTGCATGATCAATAGTTTAGTTGAGTACGGGGATGACTAAGATACGTGAATTTAATATTCCATCTTGCGCAAACTCGGGGCCCGGAACCAGGTGCCGAAAACAACCACGAGCGTCATACATCCCCCAAAAACCACAGAAGGGATCACACCCATGAGTTTGGCGGCAACGCCGCTTTCAAATTGTCCCAGTTCATTACTGCTGTTGATGAACATAGAGTTCACACTCATGACCCTGCCCCGCATATGTGCCGGCGTTTTGAGTTGAAGTATGGTGCCCCTCACCACCATGCTGATACCATCGAGCAAACCGCTTAATAATAATACCGCAAACGAGATCCAGAATATTTTGGAAAGGGCGAATACAATGATGCAGATCCCAAACCCGGCAACCGCCAGTAACAGTTTGGTTCCCTGTTTTCTCCTTAATGGGAAAAAAGTAAGCAGTATAATGATAATGATGGAACCGATATCCGCAGAGGCATTCAGCCAGCCAAAGCCGATGGGGCCCACTTTCAGGATATCTTTTGCAAAAACAGGGATCATGGCCACCGCGCCACCAAAAAGTACGGCAAAAAGATCAAGGGTAAGTGCCCCCAATACTTCTTTGGTAGTGAAAACAAATTTCAACCCTTCTTTTACACTATCAAGTGTTTTTTTCTCACCGGGCTCATTTAGGGGAGGCTTGGGTTTTAATTGATATAGATTATAAAACCCAAGGATCACTAATGCACAGATAATGGTTAAAGAACCGGTAT
>CBHRAM010000136.1:0-8761 GCA_966076165.1 uncultured Chitinophagaceae bacterium | reverse complement strand
GGAGAAACCTGTGCATCAAGACCGGAGAAGAGCAAAAAGAAAACGGTGAGGATAGATAACTTTCTCATACAATTTATTTTATGGTTACCATGATCTGTCCACTGGGGTATTCAATGCTACAATCCAGACTCAGCGACCGTAAGAATTTTCTGATCAACCTGCCGAATGATTCTATCTCATAGTTCATACCGGTTGATTGGTCCTTTAAAGGGATCCGTACATCATCATAAATGATCTTTTGTGAAGTGGATCCTTTTTTCTTGGCATAATTTTTATAAGCATTCTTGCCCATCCAGTCAACGATGGCTTCAGACAACAGATCGCCATCCGTGCCCACTTCGGATTGAAATGATTTGGTGGCATTCGGGTCCACCACAAATTCTATATATACAGAGCGGCCGTTGTTAACAATGTCTGTGAACTTCATTTGCAGCACATTCAGAAAATCATCTTTCATGATATCAATGGCCCTGCCCGTAAGCTTTGAGATATCGGTTGTATAAAATTTTCCGCTGGAAGCATCTTTGTTAGTGAGCGAACGGCCGGTAGCGGTTTCGTATGCATGTAAAATGATATTGGCTTCTGTGCCGCTTTCTGTTCTCTGTACATTGATATCAACTACTACGAAAATATCTGCACCGGAATTTCTAACGATCTCATCTTTTTCATTTGTTTTTGAATCGGCGGTGAATGTGCCGGCGGTCTCCATTTTTTTCAGTTCTCCCAAAAAATCAATGGTGGTAAAGCCTCTCAGGTCAAACGCTTCCTTCACACGCGATACAGCGATCCTTTTTTCAAAGCCTTCCCTGGGATCTTCCAAAAGTGTTCGATAGCGTTGGCCCTCTGTTTTGAACGGAATCACAATAATGGTAGGTTGTACCTGCTGTACCTGACCTCCACTATTGGTTGCAGGATTCTGTGCAGTTATTGTATCCAAACAAAACAGCATAGCAGATATCAGCATCAAGCAATATTTGTTTTTCATAACCGGTTCATTTTAGTAACCAAATTTTCGTATGATATTATTCTGTTCGAGGTCCCTTCTCAAGGCAATAAAATTGATCTTCACATCTACTGAGATCCGGTTGGTACCGTAAGCCCTGGTAAGAGAAGAGCTTTCCTCCTAGGCCACCATGAAATTGCGGAAGATCTGCTGGTCGAAAAATCGGGAGAAATAATAAGGGTTTCTCGATGTGGCTTCCTGTTCATTCTCAACCAAAGGAATACCTACATTGGTTCCGGGCACACCTCTGAACAGCACTACTTTGAAAGCATTGATCTGCGCATCGGTTACGGCAGCCAGCCTGTCTTTTCCATACCCCACACTTTTTACGGCGATCACTCCATTGGCATCTTTATAGAGGAGGCTTACTTCGGAAGACTGGGGCTGGAACTTCTGACTGCAACCTGCGGAGATGATCACAGCGATGATGCAGAGCGCTGTTTTGTATAGGGTTTTCATTTATTGATTTTTTGTGAGTACCTGCAATTTTGCTTTTGCTTCAAATCTTGCACCGATCTCCATCCCACCTTCGGTAACAGAGCAGATGGAAAAATTTTCATCCTCAACTACTTCGATCTTTATTTCACCGATCTCTTTTTTCCGGGTAACTTTTCTGCCGTTGATATCAAATTCTGTGAGTTCAACCACTTTCAGTTTATCGCCTTTCTTTAAACCAAAACCTGAGCCACCCGCCAATAAAATTTTTGTAGCGGCACCTTGCCCATCTTTTTCCTGGATCTCAGCAATGAAGAACATAACAGGAAAATTCTTGGCTACGAACTCATCTATTTTCGTCTGTATTTTTTCAATGGCTTTTGCAAAGGATTCGATCTCGGTTGATGCACCGATCCCGAAGAGATTGCCCAAAACGCTTCCCGATTTGGGCTCAATGGTTTCGGAAGTAATTACCTGTCCGGAGGTAACATCCAGTACTTTCAGGTTAATGGATAATTTGGCTTTGTAGGTGATGGTGACCTTGCCTTTTCCATCGTCGGAACGCATCTGTTCTGACCTGGCAGATAAGATATGCCCTGAAACAAGGTATGCGGCACCCAGGTTTCTTCCCTGTTCTACCACACTGCCATCAATAAAATCATCGGTCTTCTGGAGTTCTTTTTCCCGTTTGATCGCATCGGTCTTTGACCGGTCAACAATATTGAACCTTCTTGTTTTTACAAAAGCATTGATCACGGTTTCCTGTATCGTATTCACATGCTGGAAGTCAACAGCGTTTTCGGCATAAGTAAAAGGAAGGATAGCCACCGGGATCTTTTCCTGCGCTGTGGCGGCCCAGGCCGTGGCAATGGCAAAAAAAACAAATAGGATTTTTTTCATGGCATACGGTTTAAGTTACCGGCCTGTTACTGACCTATGGGCATAACAATAAGTACAGCCCATATGGGGAGTACTTACCTGTGACCTTTAACTTCATTAAAAGAGAACGGATCTTCCTTAAAACCATCTGTAAGCCTGTGGAGTGGTGGCTTTAGGGTTTATCACCTGCTAATGTAGAAGCTTTCTCAAAAAGCAAATATGATTTTTGGCATTTTTTGAGAAGAATATTTGTCTTATCCTTTTGGAATCTGTTTAAAATTCAAAGCCGATATCGCTGCGGTAATACATGCCTTCGAAAGAGATCTTTTCCAATACTTTTTTGGATCTGGCCACGGCTTCTTTCAGATCATTTCCATAAGAAGTAACGGCTAAAACCCTTCCGCCATTGGTAAGAACCTCTTCGCCAACCTGTTTGGTTCCTGCATGAAAAACCATTGAATCCGGATTGTCTATCCGCCCTTCCGCTAATCCGCTGATCGGCAGATTCTTCCTGTACTCACCGGGGTATCCGCCACTCACCGCCATTACGGTTGCACAACTTCTCGGGTCAAAAGAAATATTTGCATCAATCAATGTTCCGTTGTCCATAGCTGCAAATAAAGCCACGAGATCTGTTTGTAAAAGCGGCATTACCACTTCTGTTTCCGGATCGCCCATACGGCAATTGTATTCAATTACAAAGGGTTCTCCTTTTACATTCATCAAGCCAAAAAAAACAAAACCATGGTAGTTTAGATTTTCTTTTGACAGGCCATTGATGGTAGGTTTGATAATGCGTTCTTCCACTTTCTGCATGAACACGGCATCCATGAAAGGCACGGGACTAACGCATCCCATGCCACCGGTGTTAAGGCCCGTATCGCCTTCGCCTATCCGTTTATAGTCTTTTGCGTGCCCGATGATCTGATATACTTCTCCATCGGTCAATGCAAATACACTCACTTCAATACCCTGTAAAAATTCTTCGATCACTACCTTACTGCTGGCTTCGCCAAATTGTTTATGAATGATCATCTCTTCAAAAACCTGTAAGGCTTCTTCGTGTGTATTCACGATCACCACCCCTTTTCCGGCAGCCAGACCATCTGCTTTTAAAACAACAGGTAAGGAGTGTTGTGCAATATATTTTTTTCCGTCTTCAAAATTCTCTGAAGTAAATTCAGCATAACCCGCAGTGGGAATATTGTGGCGCTGCATGAATTTTTTACTGAATGCCTTACTGCCTTCCAATTGCGCAGCTTCTGCAGAAGGGGCCACCACAATTATGTTCTGTAATTGGGGATCTTTTTGAAAAAAATCATAGATACCTTTTACGAGCGGCTCTTCCGGTCCCACCACCAGCATATTTATCTTCTGTTCGAGACAGGTATTTTTGATCCCCACAAAATCGTTTACCGAAAGATCGAGATTGGTGCCAAATTCAGCGGTACCGGCATTTCCCGGGGCAATAAATAATTTATCACAATGATGGCTTTTCACCATTTTCCATGCAAGGGCATGTTCACGTCCGCCGGATCCAAGTAGTAGAATGTTCATGAGTAAGGATTGCAGCGCGAAAGTACGGGTTTGGTTTATTTGTTTATGGGTTTACTTGTTTATTAGTGTCCGTTTTACTGATAAACCAATAAACAAGTAAACCCATAAACCTATGCTTCTGCTTCTTCCTCCGCTCCTATATAACTCTTCTCCGGTAAACGTTTTGCGATCAGGAGAAATAATACAAAGGACACGGCAAGTATCCCGATAAATAACCAATAATATTTCGCCCCGGTGAATTGGCTGAAGAAGCCTTTGCTGACGATATTCCCGTTGATCAGGCCCACCAGCAGGTTACCGGCCGAAATACCCAGCAGGTACAAAGCACTCATGGTGCTTTTCATCGATTTCGGGGAATGGGTGTAAGCGTATTCAAGACAGGTTACAGAAACCAGTATTTCAGAAGCCGCTAAAAGTATATAAGCAATGATCTGCCACCATACAGATGGTTTTCCACCATTATCTATCGCTGTCTGCAGCAGTGCAATGATCACAAATGCAAGGCCGATGATCACCAGCCCGGCTCCGATCTTGCGCAATGGGGTTGGCTTGATCCCTTTTGTTTCCAGAAAAGGAAAAATAAAAGAAGTAAAAACAGGGATCAGCAGCACAAGAAATAGGGGATTGATAAAGTTGATCTGTTCCGGTAATATGGTAATGTTTCCGATCAGTGTAAGATCCAGGCGGGTAGCCTGTAATACCCATTCAGAAAGGTTTTGATCCCATAATGCCCAGAAGATGGGGGTAAAAGCAAATACGGCCAATACACGATAGACTGCTTTGATACCATCAATCGATTTGGCAGAATATTTTTCAGCAACGGCTTCCCAAACTTTTTGTCCGGGTTTGCGGCTGAATGATTTCAGCAAAGCATATACCGTAATGGTAAAAAAATTCTCCTTTTTAATTCCGGCAGGCGCAACTCTCTTATATTTTTTTCTTCCGAGCCAAAAAGTAACGGTGGCCAGTGCCATTAAGATACCCGGTACGCCAAACGCGATCTCCGGCCCATAGTATTTTTTTAACAGCGGAATAAACAAAGGTGCCAATGTGCCACCCAGGTTAATACTCATATAAAACCAGCCATATACTTTGGAAAGCAGGTGTTCATTGGATTTATCAAACTGGTCACCCACATTGGCAGACACACAGGATTTGATACCACCGGCACAACAGGCGATCACAACCAGTCCCGCGCTGAAAATTGTATAACTGTTGCCTGAAACAGACAACATAAAATGGCCGAAAGTGTAGATAATAGAAACAAAAAGAATAACACGGTATTTGCCAAAGAACCAGTCGGCCATAATAGCACCTACCAATGGCATAAAATAAGCAAGCGTAACAAATAGGTGCGACATTTCATTTGCCTTTGCATCGGCTTCCGCGGTAAGCGCAGGGTTCATTGCCGGGTTAAAAAAGGCAACTGCCATATAGGTAACCATAATCGACCGTAAACCGTAGAAACTGAACCTTTCTGCTATTTCGCTGCCGATAATAAAGGGAACTGATTTCGGCATCCCGGTTTTGATAACCTCGCTTTGTATTTCACTCATAAGTTGTATTTTGGGTTTTTAAAGATAATGGGAAAAGCGGTTGATTGGTTAAAGTAGTTAAAGAGGTTAAAATGGTTAAAAAGAGGTAAAACGCTTTTAACTACCCTGACTATTTTAACCACTTTAACGCTTTTAACCATTTGCCCTAAACTGTCCCCTAACGAAAACTGCAAACTATGTCCGGAGAAAAAAAAGCATTCAAACCCTTTGTGTCGCCCGAAACGAACATGAAGGAACTTACCGTTAAATCCATTCTGGTAGGTAGTTTATTCGGGGTAATTTTTGGCGCATCCACTGTTTACCTAGCTTTGAAAGCAGGTTTAACGGTTTCTGCTTCCATACCTATTGCGGTTATTGCCATTACCCTGGGCCGCAGGTTTCTAAAGACCACGATCCTTGAAAATAATATTATTCAGACAACCGGCTCTGCGGGTGAAAGTATTGCGGGTGGGGTGGCTTTTACTTTACCGGGGTTTCTGTTCCTCTCATCGCCGAGCAGCGCGGATTATTTTAATTACCTCACGATTCTCATCCTCGCAATTGTGGGTGGCCTTTTAGGTACATTATTGATGATCCCTTTACGGAAAGCTTTGATCGTTAATGAGCATGATACCCTTCCTTATCCGGAAGGAACTGCCTGCGGTGATGTATTAAAAGCAGGAGAGAAAGGGGGTGATTTTGCCAAGACCGCTTTCTGGGGCTTAGGTGTGGCGTTTGTTTATGCCATTCTGCAAAAGATCCTTCATGTAATTGCCGAAGTACCTTTTTATGCAACCAAACAGGCGAATAAATTTTTTCCTTCAGCCAAAGTGAGTGGTGAGATCACACCGGAATACATGGGTGTGGGGTATATTATCGGCCCGCGTATTGCCGGTGTATTGGTGGCGGGTAGTGTGTTGAGCTGGTTTGTTTTCATTCCCTTATTATCCTCGCTGGTGCCGGCAGATGTGATCGCCCGCCAATTAAATAAACTCGGTTACCTCGCCGACCTCACCAAACCCGGTGGTAAAGGCGGATGGGACCCGGTAACCCATACGTTTGCTGATTATGCAGCGGCAGTATATTATGCATTTGTGCGCCAGGTAGGTGCGGGTGCAGTAGCTGCGGGTGGTATCATTACCTTATTTAAGACCGTTCCCACCATTATCAAATCGGTAAAAGGCAGCATGGGTTCTTTAAGTGCAGCTAAAGAAACAGGTGCACCTGTTGTGATCCGAACAGAAAGAGACCTTAGCCTGAAAGTGGTAGGTTTTGGCAGCCTGGCATTAGTAGCATTGATTGCCTTCCTGCCACAGGTTCCGGGAGATACGTTCATGCAGAAATTACTGATCGGTATACTCGTATTATTCTTTGGTGCCTTGTTTGTAACGGTAGCATCAAGGATTGTAGGATTGATCGGAACTTCTAACAGCCCTATCAGTGGCATGACCATTGCAACCGTAATGGGAACGAGCCTGATCTTTTTAAGTGTGGGTTGGTCGGGACAGGCCTATGAACCACTGGTATTAGTAGTGGGAGGTATGATCTGTATCGCGGCAGCCAATGCAGGCGGTACTTCCCAAGATCTGAAGAGTGGATATATTGTAGGTGCCACACCGCGTAACCAGCAGATCGCTTTATTTGTAGGAGCCATCGTTTCTTCTGTGGTGATCGGGATCACCGTTAAATTCTTAGATAAGCCAACAACGGAAATGTTATCACAGGGTATCCATCATGCGATCGGTACTGAAAAATATCCTGCACCACAGGCTACATTGATGGCAACATTGATCAAAGGGATCTTATCTCAAAACCTGGATTGGCAATATGTGGTGGTGGGAATCTTTCTGGCCGTAACCATGGAATTGTGCGGCATTAAAGCCTTAAGCTTTGCCATTGGTGTTTATTTACCATTGGCTACCACATTGCCCATCTTTATTGGCGGTGCGATCAGGGGCCTGGTAGAAAATAAACAGAAGAAAGCCAACGTACAGGTAAATCCGGAAGAAGAAGAACTGGGCAAGGGCAACCTGTTTGCTACCGGCTTGGTGGCAGGCGGTGCGGTTGCGGGTGTGATCATTGCCTTCTTTGCGGGATCGGATAGTGGCGAAAAACTGTTAAATAAGATCAGTATGGAAGAAAGCTTCAGAACATGGTTATCACAGGGTGGTTATTTCCTTGTGGGTACTGTATTCTTTGCTTTGATGGGATTCATCCTGTATAAAGTAGCTACTAAAAAAGCGGTAGAATAGTTTAGTGCTTCTTCAAAAGAAGTAAATATAACCGTGCCTTTGTGTGAGTAATAGATTCGCACACGAAGGCACAAAGGCACGGTTATAAAAGGAATGATTCAACTGCGCAGATCGGCTGATAATGACATTTCGCAAAGCCTGCCATAATTTTAATGGCAGGCTTTTAACTTTTTGCCCCATTAAACCATTACTACCCTTACCTGTCCAAAGATGAAAATAAGCCCTATGAATTTCCGGCGTATGTATAAAACCTTTACGGTAGGCGCTTTGCTCACAGTGCTATCTGCTTTTGTGCAGGGAAGCGGGCCTTCTTCTTCGGAGTTGAAGATCAATATGCCGTATAAGAAAATGGGACTTACCCAGGAGCAGGCTGCTGCCCATTTACTCAATCGTTTTACATTCGGAACCAGGCCCGGACAGGTAAAAGAAGTGGTTGATATGGGTTTGGATAAATGGCTGCAACAACAACTGGAAGGCAAGTTACCAGATGAAGAAGTTGCCCGCCGCCTTCCCGCTGATAGCTATGAAGCATTGGCGATGAATAATGAATCGATCGTGAACACTTACCTGAATGCAGGACAGATCATCCGCATTGCAGCCAAAAACAATCTACTCGATAAGGATTCGGTTAGAAATTTAGACAAACCCGAATACCGTGCCCAGTTAAAAAAGATCATGGACGAGCAGGGTTATAAGGCACCGCAGGAATTACAAAGACAGATCGTAAACCAGAAAATTGTCCGTGCGGCGTATGGCCAGAATCAGTTACAGGAAGTGCTGACTGATTTCTGGTTCAATCATTTTAATGTATCACTTACCAAAGGGCAATGCCAGCAATACGTACTTACCTATGAGCGTGATGCCATTCGCCCGAATGTACTTGGTAATTTTGAAACGATGCTGGAAGCAACCGCCAAGCATCCGGCTATGCTTGAGTATTTAGATAATGCTTCGAGTGTGAGTATGGATAATGATATGGCGAGAAATCAGGAAAAATCTGCTATGGCAAGGGCGGCTAAACAGCGCTTACTGGATATTGCCAATGATACAGCAAGGCCCGGTGCAAAAATTTTGCAGCAAACCCTCGCTGCAAGAAAAAC
>CBHRAM010000135.1:0-8799 GCA_966076165.1 uncultured Chitinophagaceae bacterium | reverse complement strand
TGCATGACGGTAAAATATTGTTAAATGATAATTTGAGTTCAATTCGAAAACTAATTGCCATATGAAAAAATGCTCGCTTATTAAGCGCATGCTTTTTGCATGCGTGCTTTTCCTGCCCATTTTGCAACAAAATGTGTTTGCACAAAAGTCAACACCCCGTGTAATTGAGGGGACCGTCTCCAATGAAAAAGGTGAATTGTTACAGGGAGTGGTGGTTGAGGTAAAAAACTCAACAACAAAAACTGTTACCGATCGATCCGGTAAATTCAGCATTTCTATCAAGGAGAAAACGGCGGTACTCCTGATCACCTATACAGGGTATGCCGACAAAGAAGTACCGGTTACAGAAACATCGTCTAATCTTAGCGTATCTCTTTCCATAGATACCAAGGCACTGGAAGATGTTGTGGTGATCGGTTATGCCACCGTTAAAAAGAAAGACGTAACGGGTGCGGTATCCGGTATCAATCAGCAGGACATCAAATCACGCCCGGTAACCAATGCACTGCAGGCTATGCAGGGTAAGGTTGCGGGAGTAGATATTTCTTCCAATGAGCGTCCCGGTTCTGTAGGAAGTATCAATATCCGTGGTGTCCGTTCATTAACTGCCTCTAACTCTCCTTTGTTTGTGGTAGATGGTATTCCTTTGATCACAGGTGGGATTGATAATTTCAATCCTAATGATATTGAGTCGATCGATATCCTGAAAGATGCCTCTGCTACGGCCATTTATGGTTCAAGAGGTGCCAATGGTGTGGTGATCGTGACTTCTAAAAAAGGAAAAGCCGGAAGAACAACCCTGAGTTTAAATAGTTCCGTAAAAGTGGACGATCTCGTAAATAACATGAAAATGTTCAATGCGCCGGATTATATTACTTTCCGTCGCTGGGCCTATTATTATGCCGGTTTAAATAACACAACAGGTGTTAGCACCTACCCAAGAGGTGATCAGCCTACCCTGGCTACAGACCGGACATTCTTTAATGCAACAGCCGATCCTTCTGCCTGGAATAATATCGCGAAAGGCTGGGCTTCCGGAACATGGGACCCTTCGAAAGTGGCTACTACCGATTGGTTTGGTATTGTTCAGCAGCAATCCGTAACACAGGATCATGTGATCAGTGTAAGCGGTGGTTCTGATAAAGTAAAAGCGTATGGTTCTTTTGGTTACCTGAATAATACAGGAACGATCAGGGGACAATCTTTTAAAAGATATTCCGGTAATGCCAGCATAGATATTGAAGCTACCAAATGGCTTACGTTCGGAAATAATTTCAGTGTGAATTATAATATCCAGGAATTTGGACAGTCGGCGGTTAACGTAGCAACCATTGGTACCCCTGCCGGCGGTTTATTTGAATCTGCCCGATCTTTATGTCCTTTTGCTGTTCCTTATGATTCAGCCGGTAACAGAATTCTGTTTCCGGGTGGTGATAATGCCGTTAAAAGCGTAGTGGACGAGTGGAACTACAATAGAGATCAAAGAATTACCCTGAGAGCATTTGGTAGCATGTATGCCCAGATGAATTTAGGTAACATCTTCCCTGTATTGAAAGGGTTGAGGTATCGTATGAATTTCGGCCCGGACTTCTCTTATTACCGTGATGGCGTTTATATAGATGCGAATTCAGTATCCAATGGAGGAAGCACAAACTTTGCTTCGCTTGCAAATAACAAAACGTTTTCGTATACTTTAGATAACCTGCTTTATTACGACAGATCGATCGGCTCGCATACTTTTGGTGTAACCTTATTGCAGAGTCAGACATCTTACACACAGGAAACAAGTTCATTAACCGGTAATGGTGTTCCGTTAAGTACACAATTGTGGAATGCGCTTACCAGCGGAACGGTAACCGGATCATTAAGTTCCAGTTCCAATATTATACAGCAACAATTGGCATCCTATATGGCCAGAATCAATTACAGCTATAAGGATAAATACCTGTTAACTGTTTCTGCCCGTCAGGATGGTTCATCCGTTCTTGCAGAAGGCCATAAATATTCCTGGTTCCCTTCAGCGGCACTGGCCTGGAGAATTCATAAAGAAAAATTCATGAAGGCAAACTGGGTGAATGATCTGAAATTAAGAGTCGGAGCGGGTGTTACCGGAAACTCTGCCATTGCACCTTATGCAACGCAGGGTCCGATCACTTCACTTTTCTATCCATTTTCATCCAGCAATGCAGCCGGTTCTATTCCGAATTCCGTATTGGCAAACCAGGATCTGGGATGGGAAAAAACAACGCAATATAATGTTGGGTTAGACTTCTCATTGTTTAACAGAAGGGTTACCGGAAATTTTGATGTGTATACTTCCAATACAACAGATCTGTTAATGCAACGCTCTATTCCGTCAGTAACCGGGTTCACAACAACCTTTGCGAATATTGGTAAAACCGCTAATAAAGGGATTGATATCAGTATCACAACTACTAACATCAAGCAGAAAGATCTGATGTGGACAACTACTGTTAACGCAGGATGGCAAAAAGAACGCATTGTTGCCTTATCCAACGGAACCCAGGATGATATTAACAATAACTGGTTTATCGGCCAGACGATCGGTGTGATCTATGGTTATAAATCTTTAGGCTTATGGCAAAAAGGAGATCCGGCCATGGCTGCCTTTAATGCAAACGGTAATTCATTTTCTGCCGGCAGTGTAAGAGTTGCGGACCTTAATGGTGATAATAAAATTGATCCCAACAACGACCGTACTATTATCGGATCAACCCGGCCACGTTGGGTGGTGGGTATGACCAATACCGTTACGTTTAAAAATTGGGATTTCTCCATCTTCTTCTACGGCCGATTAAATTATATGTTTAATGGTGGTGGTGAGGGACAGGCTGCCCGTAGTGTTAACCGTGAAATCAATTATTATACGGAAAACAATACCAATGCTGAATTCCAGAAACCCATTTTTAATGCAGGCGGTGCAACAGGAGATCCTTATTTTCAGGCCTTAGGGTATTATCAGGCTTCGTTTGTCAAAATCAGAAATATTTCTTTAGGATATACTTTTGATAATAAATCTCTAGGTAAATCAGGTATTTCAAGTTTAAAGGCATATTTCCAAGTGTCAAATCCCGGAATGTTATTCTCTAAGATTAAATACATGGATATGGATGTAAGTGGACCAACCTGGAACAGGGGTATCACTTTGGGAATTAATGCATCATTTTAATACTAATAAATTTGAATTATATGAAACAAAATAAATTTTCAACTACGATAGTGATTGTTTCGGCAATGCTTTTTGCTGCTTCCTGCAAAAAGGATTTTTTGACCGAAACACTTACAACGGCGAGAAGTACCGAATTTTACAAAACAGATGCAGGTATACAGCAGTTAGCTGTGGGTACCTATTATCAGGTTTTTAATGTTCCTTTTAATGGCGAATGGAATTATTGTGCAACCAATTACGGAACGGATGAGTTTCATATTGGTGGTGACCCGTCCAACGCCCCCTGGAATAATTATGATGCGACATTCAATTCTGTAGTGGTGGCTTCAAATGGTAATACAGCCGCTTCTAATTTTCAATGGGATGCCTTGTACCAGGGTATTGGAGATGCTAATTTGCTGATCCAGAATTGCATAAACAGTGCATCCACTTCTGCTGCTATTAAGAGCACAGCATTAGGGGAAGGTTATTTTTTGCGTGCGTATAATTACTTGAGATTAGTTAGCCAATATGGCGGTGTGCCCTTACAGTTAACGCCCATAACTACTGTTCAGCTTGAGTTTACAAGAGCAGCAGCAAAAGATGTGTACGCTCAGATCATTTCTGATTTTACCAATGCAGCAAAATTGTTGCCTACTACCGGGTATCCTCATAAGATTACACAGGATGCCGCCAATCATTATTTAGCGAAAGCTCTTTTGTCCAGAGCCAGTGAGATCAACAGTTCCTGGAATGCTTCTTTTGTAGCCGGTGATCTGGCTGCCATTGTGCCGCTGTGCGATAAAGTAATCGCCAACCACCCATTGGCTCCGAACTTTGCAAGCTTATGGAACTTTACCAATATCAATTCGGCGAATGAAAATTTACCGGAACTGATTCTTTCAGCTCAATTTACCAATGATGTAAATACCAATTTAGGTAACGGTAATACTCAACATTTGTATTTTGTGTCAAGATATGATGTACAGGACCAAATGGCCCGCGATCTTACCGGTGACAGGCCTTTCAGCAGGTTAGCCACCAGCTATTATATGTATCGTGTGTTTGATATGGTGAATGATTCAAGGTTTTGGAAATCTTTCAGAACCAAAAGTGCCATCAATGGAGCTGCTCCGGTTGCTCCCAATATTCAGGGAGACTTAGGTATCATGTTTGTGATCAATCAACCAGGGGATACCAGATTTCCGTTGTCGAAAATATCAAAGGGTACATCCGGTACCAACCTTGTAAAGGATAATGCTACTGGAAGAGCGATTCCTACGGTTTATGTAGCTTATCCGGCAGGAAGAACAACCGATGGTGCATTAAATACGGATTTAACTACTGCAGGACAAAGTTTCCCATCACTTAGTAAGCATATCGACGGACACAGAAACTCTTTAAATGATGTAGTGGGACAAAGAGATTTCAACCTGGCCCGTTCAGCAGAAACCTATTTGATTGCTGCAGAAGCAAAGATCAGGCTTGCTCAGGCCGGTACGGGTACTTATGCTGATGCATTACCTTATATTAACGCAGTCAGAACCCGTGCCCAATATGCGAGTGGCGAAAACAGGGCCGCTTATTATGATGGTGGTAATACTTTACAATCCGTAGCCCTCCAATCACCGGGAGTAGGTATCTCATTTTATCCGGGAAATTCCTATTATGAATCGAACAATATTCCTGTAACGACAGCAGCTTCTGCAAGTCTGGCAATTACGGGTATTGCTCCATTACCGGCACAGGATGAAAATATCATAAGCACTTTGGGCTTATCCAGTACTTACGACAGGATGTTATGCCTCGTGCTTAATGAGCGTGCCCGTGAGTTGGTTGGAGAATTCAAACGTTGGGAAGATCTGTCAAGAACCCAGACCCTTGTTAAAAGGGTACAGGCGTATAATCCGGAAGGTGGGCCCAATGTAAAAGCGGGTCATATTTTACGCCCGATACCACAAAACTTTTTGGATGGTATCCAGGCAAGTGGCCAGAATTTAACCCCGGCTCAAAAACAGTCTATGCAAAACCCAGGCTATTAATAGCGCGAGATTTGTAAAAGACAGTTATTCAGCTCTTATCAATACCTAAGGAAAGTTATGCTACAGGAAATGAAAATTTTCTGTAGCATAACTTTCCTTGTTTAAGACAGACTCATTAATCAAATGCTCACGTATTTCGTATGAATATTTCCAATGTAATCAGGGTAACATTTATCGGGGCTTCTTTTTTATTCCTGCACCAGGATATAATGGCTCAGAATAAAGCTACGGATGCAAATGCTCCATTGCATGCCTTGCAACCCGACTATCCTGTTCCGTATCAGATTCCTTCTATTGCAGCTATTACCGGCCAGATAGAAAAAGTGTATCAATATTTAAATGCCACAACGCCTTCGCAACTGGTGAATAAACAAACCGGTAAAGAAGTGGCGGTTACGGCAGTTGACACAAATACGATCTTTAAGCCCGGTGATTTCAGGTTAACCAGTTATGAATGGGGCGTTACCTATGTGGGCATGCTTGCGGCCGGGAAAGCCACAGGCGATAAAAAATATACTGCCTATACATTAGACAGGCTGCAATTAATGGCCGATGCATTTCCTTATTTAAAAGAGCTGTATCGGAAATCTCCCTCAAGATCAAACCCGCTCAGGTCGGTGATCGAGCCGCTGGCACTGGATGATGCAGGGGCCATGTGCGCGGCTGTTATTCAGTCGGTACAAAACGGGGGCAATAAAAACCTGACACAACTCTCCGATAATTTTCTGGATTTTATTTCCAATAAACAATTCCGTTTGGCCGATGGAACCCTTGCCAGGAAAAGGCCACAGCCCAATACCCTTTGGCTGGATGATCTGTTTATGAGTGTTCCGGCATTGGCACAGGCGGGTAAATTAACGGGCAATCAGAAATATTTTGATGATGCGGCCAAACAGGTGATCCGGTTTTCGGAACGCATGTTCAATAAAGAAAAGAATGTGTATATGCATGGATGGGTTGAATCTATGAATGTGCATCCTCAATTTCATTGGGCGAGGGCTAACGGCTGGGCCGTAATGACCATGGTAGAATTACTGGATGTATTACCGGCTTCACATCCTGCCAGGAAAAAAATTATGGATCAGTTACAATTGCATATCAAGGGCCTGGCTGCCTATCAATCGGATAAAGGGTTCTGGCATCAGCTTCTGGATAAAAATGATTCTTATCTGGAAACTTCTGCCACCGCTATCTATTGTTATGCTATCGCCAAAGCGATCAACCGGCAATGGATAGATGCCAAAGCGTATACACCTATGTGTTTACTGGCATGGAATGCAGTTGCCACAAAGATCAGTGCCAACGGACAGGTAGAAGGAGTTTGTGTAGGAACCGGAATGGCATTTGATCCGGCATTTTATTATTACAGGCCAACCAATGTGTATGCAGCACATGGCTACGGCCCGGTATTACTGGCTGGTGCAGAAATGATCAACCTGGTAAAAACTCATAAGATCGTTTTTGATGATAGTTCCATTCAGGTAAGAGATTAACTGACTAAGGTTGCATCACCGGTTGTTTCACCGGGATGATCAACCGTATCGCGGTGGTTATGGTTGTAAGACCTGGACCTGTTGCCTATGTGGCGGTAATAGAATCGTATGGCAATTCGATATGCCGGCATATGATCGAATGGTAACAGGTCCTTTTTTGGTTACAACGGATAAATAGCTTTATTGAGTGCCTATAACAGCTGATTGACCCACCCCTCATAAATCTTTGTAAGAAAGCAGGAATTGGATACATTTGACTAAACAGATATTGATCAAATAAATTGCCATGCCCGGAGATACCCCCAACATCCATAGTGTAGCCAAAGACAAAAATACATTTGACGTAATAGTAGTAGGAACCGGTATTACAGGCGGATGGGCCGCCAAAGAGCTCTGCGAAAAAGGATTCAAAGTACTGTTGCTTGACCGTGGTAAGAATGTGGAACATCCCAAATATCCCACTGCCACGAAAGATCCCTGGGAGTTTACGCACCGGAATACACTTTCTGCTGCTGATAAAAAAGATCATCATATACAAAGCCGGCACTTCTCTTACCGGGAAGACAATAAACACTTTTATATCAACGATACGGAGAACCCTTACGATGAAATTAACCGCTTCGATTGGGTTCGTGGAGATATTGTGGGAGGAAGGTCTCTGTTATGGGGCCGTGCCTGCTATCGTTGGAGTGATCATGAGTTTGAATCAAACTTAAAAGATGGCCATGGAGTTGACTGGCCCATTCGTTATAAGGACCTCGCTCCCTGGTATGATTATGTAGAACGTTTTGTGGGGGTCAGCGGAAATAAAGATGGGATCGAGAGCTTGCCTGATGGGGAGTTTCAACCACCTTTCGAAATGAACTGTGTTGAAGCAGATCTGAAGAAACGTTTGGAGGCTAAATACCCTTCAAGAAAATTGATCATGGGCCGAACCGCGAACTTAACAAAGCCGGTGGATGGAAGAACACAATGTCAGCTGAGAAACCTGTGTCATCGGGGTTGTCCGTTTGGTGCCTATTTCAGCACCAATGCCAGTACCATGCCTGCTGCCATTGCTACGGGTAATCTTACGGTACGCCCGAATTCATTGGTTTCGAAAGTGATCTATGATGAGCAGAAGGGAAGGGCCAGTGGTGTGGAGATCATTGATACAGAAACCAAAAAAACAGAAACTTTTTTTGCCAGGGTTATTTTTCTGAATGCATCAACCGTTGCTACGGCTGCCATACTGCTAAGGTCTACTTCTTCCCGTTTTCCTAACGGCCTGGGTAATGGCAGCGACCAGATAGGCCGCAACCTGATGGATCATCATAAAGGAATTTCCATTACCGCATCGGTTGAGGGGTTTGAAGACAAATATTATTACGGGCGCAGGCCAAACCTGTTATATGTTCCGAGGTTTAAAAATATTCAGGAACCTGATGCGGGCTTTCTGAGAGGATATCATTTTAATGCAAATGCTTTTCGCGAAACAGCTGATGCAAAAGTGCAGATCGGTGCAGATTTTAAAGAGGCATTAACCGAGCCCGGCAAATGGAAGATCCGGTTGATTGCGTATGGCGAATGTTTACCTTATCCCGATAACCGGGTAACCGTTAATGCAGCTAAAAAAGATCCATGGGGGTTGCCCATGATCACGATCGATTGCACCTTTCGTGAGAATGAAAAGGCCATGCATGCCGATATGGCAAAAACAGGGGTTGACATGCTTACCTCACTGGGTTATAAAGATGTGAAAGATACATCAGCGATCTCGGCACCCGGTAATGCCAATCATGAAATGGGAACGGTAAGAATGGGAAGGGATCCAAAAACTTCTGTACTTAACGCCTTTAACCAGATGCATGAAGTGCCAAATGTATTTGTTACAGATGGCTCGTGCATGACTTCCAGTTCCTGTCTTAATCCTTCTATTACGTATATGGCGCTTACCTCAAGGGCTTGTGATTATGCAGCAAAAGAAATGAATAAAGGAAATATCTAATATCGGATCCGGAGCGATAAAACTAAAATAGCCCGCCAGCGGGCTATTTTAGTTTTATCTCCTTCTTCCACAAGATCAATTGGGGACTTTTTTTATAGAGCACTCGTC
>CBHRAM010000134.1:0-8849 GCA_966076165.1 uncultured Chitinophagaceae bacterium | reverse complement strand
GTTTCATTTCATCAAGAATACCATAGAGATTATTTTTATTATACTCAGGTTTCAACGAGTCTTTATAAGCATCCTGTGGAACCCAGTCCAGTCCGAGATGCCATTTACCTACTACCGCTGTCTGGTAGGATTTTGTTTTCAAAAGATCAGCCACTGTTGGCAATCCCTCTTCTATCAAGGTTCTGCTGTACCCACGCAATACACCAATGGGCAAACGGCTTCTCCATGGGTAACGGCCGGTGAGAATGGAATAACGTGAAGGTGTACAAACAGAAGAAGTCGTATGTGCATCTGTAAAACGCATCCCCTGTTTGGCCAGTTTATCAATATTGGGTGTATTGATCTTACCCTGTAGATTATTCACAGATACATCTCCATAGCCAAGATCATCGGCAAGGATATAAATGATATTAGGCAATTTCTGCTGTGCCTTTGCAGATGTGATACAACAGAACATAACAAAAAAAACAGCCGTTGCTGCCATATAGAAATTTCTCTTCAACAATAAAAAAGAAGGCAATGTGATCATACTAATGAATTAAAAATGAATAAACGAAACGATATGTTTATTGGCGAACCCTTATCAAACGCCCGTATTACTGAAATCTTCTGAATACAATTTTTCTCCATCAACACTGTAATGCGTGAACCGGATAGAAGTGTTGTGCGTTTCTTTAGTGATCTTAACACTTAGAAATCCGCCAACGATATTCAGGTATTTATGTTCCGGCAATACATCTTCCTTTTTCCATCCTTCCGCATGTTCATTGCTTGCGGGCCCGCAGGCAAATTCTCTCAATCCCAGTTTCAGGTCTTTTGAAGCATATTGCCAGTGTCTGTCGCCACAGGCGATGAATACATTTTTCTTATCGGCGAGAAATTGCTTGATCTCGTTTCCTTCGTAAGCAAAACCACTGTTGGCATGGTTATCTTTCTTTTGTGGCCTGTCTGGGCCAACAATTGGTGTTGGAGTGATCAGTATACGATAGGTTGCATCTGAAGCTTCAAAGGATTGTTTGAACCATGCCATCTGTTCTTTTCCCCAGATCGTTTTATCAGGACCATCGGGTTTATCATTTTTATCCCGGTATTCTCTTCCTTCCACCAACCAGATCTGTAAGTCTTTACCCCAGCGAAATGTGCGATAGGGCATATTACCCATCGGTACCTGCTGACCAAACACCTTAACCCCCTGTTGAAAAGTGAATTCACCCATGAACTTATTGTTCCATTGCGGGTAACAATCATTCATCCAGGTATCATGGTCATCTTTCATGAAATAAGTAGGAACATCCTTATAAAAATTCACGCAGCTCTGTAAGCCAAACATTCTTTGCCAATGCCAGTAAGCCAACGGCAGTGATTTCCCCAATTGGTCGTAATAGATCACATCACCTGTATGCACCATAAAATCGGGTTGTAATGATTTCATGTGTTGATAGATCTTAAACCCCTTCCCATCAGGATCATCCTGGTGATTATATTCATGACAGGTGGTAACCATAAAATGTACATCCTTTGCATCAGTAGCCATGGCTGCTGTTTTTAAAGAACCACTCATGGTTTGTCCGGTAGAGCCCGAGCCTTTAAAACGTGTTTCAACATTCAGCTCATAGCGGGTATCCGGTTGCAGGTGTTGTAATTTTACCTGCGTGGCATAATCTGTAGAACCATCAACAGCCATCCATGCAGTTTCGGACCATTTTTTGGTGCCCTGTTTCCTGTACAGAAAACGAAGTTCTCCGTCAGTACCCGGTACCGCACCTTCCAGGTCACTTACGGTATACCCATCCGGAAAGATCACTTTCACTTCGCGGTTGGGCCTGTCCTGTTTATATTTTTCTTTAAAATAAGCCGTTGGGTGCCATTCATTCACTGATTCATCTTTATACAGAACCGTAGGTATGGCCGCTTGTTTACCGACAGGTTTGGCTTCCTTTGTTAAACGCGCCCATACAATAGCTTCTGTTTGTGTGATCTCACCGGTTTTGATTCCTGTTGCCAGAAAAGGTCCCTTACCCAATACAAAAGGATTTACTTTTTTTAATACGGGTAATAAACCACCAACACCCATCGAAGCCTGGTAAATAAATTTTCTTCGTTTCATGTGGTACCTGTTAGATAATATAATAAGCTTGTTATGGAACGTCTGTTTATACCTTCGCTCTCTTTTTCGGACTTGAATCCCTTATAATGATCTCAGGGCGGATGATCTTTCCTACGGTCTTTGTCTGTTTCTGTTCTTTATTGATGATCTTCAACAATAATTCAATGGACTGTGTTGCAATATCTTTGATTGGCTGCGCGGCTACGGTAATGGATGGTGTAAGTAAGCGGAACAGGTCGTTATCATCAAAACTTACCATCGCCATATCATCGGGTATTTTCTTTCCACATTTTTGTAAAGCTTCAATACCCATAACTCCCAGGTAGTTAGTAGCAAAGAACAATGCATCCAGATCGGGGTTATGCTGTATGTATTTTTTGATCGCTTTGATCACCATCTCCTCACTATCTCCGAAAGGCACTTTCAGTATTGATTTTGAGGATACCGGCAGCCCTGCTATTGTCATCGCATTCAAAAATCCTTTCTCCCTTTCCATCATCATAGACATCTCACTCACAATGGAGATAAACCCGATCTTTTGATAGCCATTATCGATAAGGTGCTTGGTAAGATTAAAACTACCCAGGTAGTTATCAAGAATTACATAATTGGTTTCAATATTGGGAATCAACCTGTCGATCAGTACAAAAGGAACATTGTCTGTTTTCAGCTTCATGATCTCATCCTTCAAACCCTGTGTAGCGGTAATAATATATCCATCTACGGAACTGTTACGCATTTTATTGATCAGCTGTTTGGCCGTATCATCATTGTTTTCGGTGCTACTGAAGAACACATTATATCCATTCTTGGTAGCTTCTATTTCAATGATCTTGGCAATATTTCCGAAAAAATAGTTGCCGATATCTTCTACGATCAAACCGATCGTTTGGGATTTACCTGTGCGAAGTATGCGTGCGGCACTATTGGGATTAAAGCCACGTTTACTGATCAGGTCACGTACTTTTTTTTCTGTTGCCGGGCTGATGCCCATCTCCTCACTTTTCCCGTTGATCACGAATGATACGGTGGTGATGGAAGTATTCAGTTCCTTCGCAATATCCTTCATGGAGACCTTCTTCATATTGCCGATTGTATTATTGGTTATTCATATTGGATTATCTGTACCTGTTATTTATCAGACGACATGGATGGAGGTGTATTTTGTAATCCACTCCCCCATGATCTATTGGGCTGATCACCCATTTGTAATATCAACTGCCCGCCTTTTACCAATGTCTCATGCCAGAACCATGGCTTATTCAATGAACTTCCGTTAAGACTGGCAGACTGTATATATACATTCTTCTGGCTGTTGTTCTTTGTTTCTATCACAAACTGTTTACCGGGATAGTACTTCTGATTAAGTTTGATCGTTATCTTTTTAAACACCGGACTGGTGATCTCGTAAAAAGACCGCTCAGCTGTTCCGCCATTGGTAGAGAACAGACCGATCTTTAACAATACGGCCAATGAACCCATTAAACCCTGGTCCTCATCGCCACTGTATCCTTTTTGCGGAGAGACCCCGGTGTAAACAGAGTCTACCAATTGTCTTGTCCAGTATTGTGTTAACCAGGGTTTACCTGCATAGTTAAAAAGAAACGGGGTTTCCATGCAGGGCTGGTTACCGTAGTTGATATACACACGCCGTTTTAATTCCTGATCGGTAGGGTTCTCTGATTTCCCTGAAACAAAACCATGTGTTTTTGCTTTGGTAAATGCTTCATTGAGTTTATCGGTAAATGGTTCGGCACCACCCATCAATTCGATCAATCCTTTTACATCATGTGGTACCCACCAGGTGTATTGGGCAGCATTGCCTTCTACAAATCCGTGTTCATATTGGAGTATATCCACCGGTTCATTCCATTTTCCTTCACGGTTCTTTGTCCACATCCAGCCAATATCCTTATTGAAAATATTTTTATAGTTAAGCGCTCTCTTACTGAAGAGTTTATAATCATCCTGTTTACCCAATGCTTTTGCCATCTGTGCCAAAGCATAATCCTGGTAAGCATACTCCAGTGTTTGTGCCGAGCCATCCATATGGAAACCATATTTGATCTTACTCAACGGGTTGGGTATATACCCCAGTTCCATGTATTCTTCAATGCCTCCCCCTTTAAAAGTAGTGTGTTCATACCCTGCTTTACTCATCATACCACCGGGGAAATGGTCCTTGCGCATTCCTTCATAAGCTTTATTAATATCGAAACCACGAATCCCTTTCATGTAAGCACTTACAATAAAAGGTGTGGTAGCAGCACCGGTCATTACATAAGTGTAATTTCCGCCGGATGGCCCACGGGGGATCAATCCGCCATCATCATACATCTTCAATAGTGAATTTACAAAAGATTCCATGAGCTCAGGATATACCAGTCCCCATAAAGTATTGATGGACCATTGTGCTCCCCAGAAAGAATCTGAATTGTATTCATTGAATTTGGGTTTACCATTGGCATCCAATGGAATATGCCCTACGCGTGGTTTATCTCCGGTGTTATCAATATAAGTTCCGCTTACATCACTTACAATACGCCTGCCCTGTAAACCATGCCAGAGGTCTGTATAGAAACGTCTTTGTTCTGTAAGGGTTCCGCCTTCTACATCAATTCTGCCTAACCAGGCATCCCATTCGGCTGCCGATTCTTTTACTACACGGGCAAAATCCCAATGTGGTAATTCAGCCTGCATATTTTTACGGGCTTCTTCAATACTTACGTATGAGATCGCCACTTTCATTTGCCTCGTTTCATTGGCAGCGGTTGTAAAACTTACATACACACCCGTATTCGCTCCCTCTATCTGATCCTTAACAGGAACGATCGCGCCATTCTTCCATCCGTTAAAAGAATCAAATGGTTTATCAAAATCTGTAACAAAATAAACTGTGATCGGTTTGGGTCTGCGGATAGTAGCCGCCATGGTCACTTCTCCTTCAATACTTTTATTATTTACTTTATGCACGCTGGCACTTTGTGTACCCGAAGAACCCAGTACAGTTGTAAAATCGAATAAAATATGACTCGCAGAAGATTGCGGATAAGTATACTTATGAAAACCCACGCGTGTGGTTGATGTTAATTCGGCAGTGATACCATAATCTTTTAATACTACTTTATGATAACCCGGCTTTGCCAATTCCTGTTGGTGCGAATAAGTGGAACCATATTTTGAAGGACCGAGTTGTCCTTTGAAAACACCGGTGGTTGGCAATACAGGAATACCGGATAATTCCCAGCAGTGGATATGGCTGAAACATTTGATGGTGTCTTCATTATAACGATAGCCTGTATTCCAGGTTCCGTTCAGATTCATATCCGGGCTCAGGTTAACCATGCCAAAGGGGCGTGATGCAGAGCTGAAATAAAAGAACCTTGAGTTGGCGGCATCCACCATAGGCTCTACCAGATCTGACTTAGCACTTGTTTTAAGAGGTGCTTTCTGCGAAGAAGCAGCAGCATTAAGTAATAACAGGCAAATGCCTATTGCGTATCTCCTGATCAACATGGGGCTTTCTTTTAATCTGTTACAAGAACCGGATTATCATACTTCCTCTCTTGTTTTAGGAGAAGATGGATCCGGGTATACTATCATCATCAACAAATACAGACGGCCTGACTACACATTCGATTGCCTATTCTTCAAGAAAGAAAAAGGATCTGTTTGAAAAATTGCAATTCAAACAATTATCAAACAGATCCTTTTCAGTTACATTTTATTAATAACCCGGATTCTGTGTCATCGCCGGGAATGACAGGTCAATTTCAGCTTGCGGAATAGGTCTCAGGTTATGAAAATCCTTAATGGTATTGCTTTTGGCTGCCCACGGATTATACTTCAAAACCCTTTCCACTAATTTATTGGTTCTTTTCAGATCAAACCACCTGTTGTATTCTCCCAGCAGTTCTCTTGCTCTTTCGTCAAGTATCATATCTACAGTAATATTACTGGCAGTAGCACGGTAAGAAACAGCTTCCAGTGATTTGATGTTCTCAGGGAACTTGGCACATTTAGGATCAGAGCCTGCAGTATTTAATGCTCTGTCAAGCACCTTGTTATAATACACATCTGCCGTTCCTAATTTACCACCGGTAGCACCTTTTACAATCGCTTCTGCTGCGATCAGGTATGCTTCCGCTGAACGGAAAATAGCTTCGTTGAATGTTCCGTAAGCATCTCCGTAAGGGATACCGGGTTGCCAGAATTTCCACATATTAGGTTCTCCGGAAGGAAAACCACTCACACCAACACCTCCTACAATATTGTATCCACTACCCCATTCGTCTCCATTGATCACAGAATAATTTCTTTTACCGCCAACATCAATACCTCTGTCGTTTAAGCTGGTTGCCGGATTATTCCATGGACGGAAATAAACAACGGTATCTCCCGCTTTAATATCTATTTTAAGATTGGCATTTGTTAATGGCAATGGCTTGAAGCCTGCAACAGGTAATAAAGCATATCCCACTTCCAGGAAATTATGATCATAACGTGAATCATTAGCCGGATCATACAAACGATAGATTGAAGCACCCAGCGGATAGATTGGCTGTGAACGGTTATAATCCGTGGTTCTTCCTTTGGTTCCCGGAAAACCTTCACCACCTCCTCCAAAAACAGAGTGCAGATTATTACCTCCTGCCGCATCCTGTGTAAAAGCGGCATCCGTTTTATTGGTCAATACATCAGAATTGTATTGTACCGCAAAAATGATCTCGGCATTTTTATCATTCTGCGCACCGGTATATTGGTTTAATGGATTCTTTGAACGTACAGGGAACAGGTCTTTGTATTTAGTTGCAAGCGGATACGCTGCAATTACGGCATCTGCATATTGCAGGGCAAGATTGAAATCTGCCGGCGTGCCTCCCAGTGAATTATTAAAATTCCAGCCTCTTGTTAAATACACCCTTGACAGCAGGAACTGAACTGTACCCTTAGTAACTCTTCCATAATCTGATGCAACTACCGGAAGTTTTGTTTCAGCATCCGTTAAGTCTGCAATGATCTGTTTGTACACATCGGCAGAGGCAACCCTGATAGCTTCTTTACTTGCTCCCTGTGTTTCCGTTAATGGCATCGGAATATCGCCCCATTGCTGAACCAGGTAAAACAGGCAAAGTGCTCTCATGAATTTCGCTTCTGAAACCCTTGTTGCTTTTAAGGCTTCTGTCATACCATTCACAGCAGCTGCGCGGCTGATAGCAGTGTTAGCCCTGCCAAGTTCTGCATACAACAATGTCCAAAGGGTCTGAATATCTGCCAGAGACGCATTTAAACCCACATCATATTGGTTCAAAGAACCCGCATTGGCCGGGTTGGTCGGAAATTTCGGATCACCATATCCACCGGGATAAAAAATATCCGTTCCATTCAAAACAAGCTGGCGAGCCTGATGAATATTACGCAGCAAGGGATAACAGGATTTGATCAGGTCTTCATAACCTGCTGCCGTTTTATAATAAACATCCGTAGTAAGTGTAGAGACCGGATTTTCTGTGAGAAAATCTTTTTTACAGCCCGAAGCGATCATGCCAATGAAAGCTATTGCTATGGCTGTATAACGTATATTATATTTTGATTTCATAGTTGTACGTATTAGTTGAGATTTAGAAACTGATATTTAAACCAAAAGTGAGCAATACTGATGGCACATCATCCTGGTAGATCGCAGAGTTAAACTCAGGGTCAAATCCTGTATATTTTGTAAAAATGAAAGGATTGGTAACCTGTGCATAGAACCTTGCATTCGAGATCTTCCAGTTATCCCGTAATCTTTTTGAGAAAGTATATCCTAATGTAATATCCGAAACCCTTAAGAAACTGGCATCCTGGTAATTGATAGCCGACCTGTAAGGATTAGCAACAAAAGGAGAGAAGTAGGTATTGGAAGGGTTGGTACTTGTCCAATAGTCTAAGGATGCCAAAGAATTGTAGCGGTTACCTAACTCTCCAAAGGTTCCTGATAAGGTTGAGTTACTGTACTGCACACCATTCCGGTAATACACAAAGAAGGAGAAATCAAAGTTTTTATAATTAAACCGGTTGGTAACACCCATGATCCAGTTAGGCAATTGCGTACCCAGGTAAACCCTGTCGTCAATATTGTTTGTTGAAGAGATCTGGTTATCACCATTCTGGTCAACCACCCTTACTGAACCCGGCACCTGTTTGTACACTTTGGCCTGATTAGAATCTGCATTCTGCCAGATTCCGGCAAACTGGTAGTCAAAATTGCCTCTTATCGGATAGCCTACAAACAGTTTATTTCCTTTATCTACGGTTTGTCCATCACCATATAATTCGAGGAGCTTGTTATTATTCTTTGTGAAAGTCAATGTGGTATTCCACTTAAAATTATCTTTTGAGATATTAACAGTATTCAATGTAAGCTCGATACCCTTGTTCTGGATCTTACCCACATTGGCGGTAACCTGGTTAAATCCTGTTGTAGTAGGGATCTTCTGGTTCAGGATCAGGTCAGCTGTTTTCCTGTTATACCACTCAATGGAAGCAGTAATACGGTTTCTCAGCATGCTGAAATCCAATCCGAGATTCAGCTCACGGCTTCTTTCCCATCTCAGATCTTTATTGGCCAGGTTCAACGGTGCAAAACCGGTAGCGGCCACACCATCAAAATCATACCCTGTATTTAATAAGCTAGCTTGTGTACTATATGGATTTACAACTGAGTTTCCTACTTCACCATAACTAACACGAACTTTTACAT